>JAJRRR010000274.1 GCA_024279285.1 Planctomycetota bacterium | reverse complement strand
TATGGCGATGTGGGCAAAGGGTGTGCTCAAAGCATGCGAGCCTATGGAGCTCGGGTCATCATCACTGAAATCGATCCCATCAATGCTCTCCAAGCGGCTATGGAAGGCTACGAGGTGACCACCTTGGAGGAAGCCTGCCGGGAAGGGCAAATCTTTGTAACGGCCACCGGTTGCTGCAAGGTGATCCGCAGCGAGCACATGTTGCAAATGCCCGACGGGGCTATCCTGTGCAACATCGGCCACTTTGATGTGGAGATTGATGTGGCTTGGCTCAATAACACCCCCGGGATCAAACGCGAAACGATCAAGCCCTTGGTGGATCGCTACACTTTGCCCAACGGGCGGTCCTTGATCCTGTTGGCCCAAGGTCGTCTGGTCAATCTGGGCTGTGCCACCGGGCACCCTTCGTTTGTGATGTCCATTTCGTTCACCAACCAGGTGCTGGCTCAGATGGAGCTGTGGTGTCATCCCGAGCGGTACAAGAAAGTGGATGTGTACCGCCTGCCCAAAAAGCTAGACGAAGAAGTAGCCCGACTCCACCTGGACCATGTGGGTGCTAAACTCACCCAGTTGACCCCCGAGCAGGCCGAATACCTGGGCGTGCCCGTGGAAGGCCCCTACAAACCGGAGCACTATCGCTACTAGGGCTGGAGCACAACGCAATAGGTCAGTGTTTTGCCAGAAGCGTCGGGAAGAGGGCTTTCATTGGGCCAGCACAGGGTAAACTTCCCCACGCCGCTGCTGTTCCCGAGTGTAGGAGCCCAAGTAAGCCTGGGTGCCGCGGTGGCGGATTTGCACCTGGCGGCTTAGTTCCCAGTAGCCTTCGTGGACCTCTGGATCTACCACCACTTGAATGGTGTCTTTCAGTTGTACGGATTTTTTCCGGTTGGAAAACTTTTCTTCACGACGAATGACCCAGCGGTGATCCTCCTGGACCTGGAAGGACCATTGGGCGTTGATTTCCTGCCTGAGCTCGGGCACAAAGATACGCGTGGTGCGGTCCGAGTACCAGAACCACACTTTCACAGTTCCCCAGCGGGGAGCATGTTGGGGACCAATCAACCGTTGGGCCTCCCGAGCCGAGGCCGGAACCACTCCCACCACAGCATGCAGTCGGGAACCGTCCAGAACCACATACACTGAACCCTTCGCAGGGTCTTCCAGCAAGGGGTAGTGCCGGAGTTCCCAAACCTGGAACCCGGACTCCAAAGCATGCCGCACCGGCAGCGGCAATAGCTCCGGATGGCGCGTCCAGCCAAAAGAGGCGTCCGGTGCCAGGTGCTCGGACGGGGCAAGCCACGGCAGACTCTTCCAAATCCCCACACCTGCCAACAACACCAACACTACAAAGCCTCCTGCGATGTACGCCTTCTGGTGTTTGAGCAGATGAGCCGGCAGGCGTTCGGCTTCCAGTTGTTCCAGGTCTTCGCGGGCAGCCGCTTTCTGTTCCTCCTCCGACAACGCCACCGAGCGCGGATTGCTGTCCTGCGCATCGGGCTCTGCTTCCTTCTGCGGGGTCAGTTGAACCAGGAAGGGTCGCTGACATCGGGGACAACGCACCTTGCGGCCCAAATGACGCAGGTAGGCCTTAACACGCCGCTGGCAGTAGGGACAATTCAGGCGGAAACTGGGCTCGGAAGACTTGGAAGGCTTCTCTTCTGAGGAAGCAGGCAGAGACTGTGGTGGAGCTGACTTTTTCGGGGGAGCTTTCGGCTCCGGGATATGTTGTTCTTTGGCTTGGGACACTTCCTCCGAAGGAACTGGAGAGGGGTTGCTCATGATTGGTCACCTTGGAAAAGCGTTTCGTTCAGCACTTGCCACGACAAACCTACTTGGCCACCAGCCGGGGCCTTCGGTTGCTACGCACCACGGAAAGTACCGTTCGTTGGTTGGGTTGCACTTGCACTTCGGCCACCTGGACTACGGTTCCTCGGTGGAGAAGTTCCACGCGGGTTGTTCCTGGATAAAGCGTGGCAATCTGGAGCTTGTGTTCTGGCGAAAAGGCAATACCTCGGTTGGGAAACACGACGAGCAGTTCGGGATGCCGGTACTGGAACCGGACCTTCACTTGTCCCAGTCCCGGCAAGGGAGGTTGATCGGGCGCTGCGACGAACCGCTGTGGGGAATCCACTTGCATTACCACGCGAAATCCGGTATTGCTGCTGATGTGATCCACACTGATGCGAAATCCGATCCGCACTTCTTGAGGAAGATTGTCCCAAGCCCAACCACGCTTGATGTGCCGCTGTGAGCTTCGCCGGTCCACCGGATCGTCCCTAGGTGAGTTCCGGTAGAAGTCATAGGTTTCGCACCCATCCAGGCACCATTCCCAAACATTGCCCAGCATGTCGTACAGTCCAAAGGGGTTGGGGCTGAGGCGTTCCACGGGTGCCAGGGTTGCAGCTTTGTCTTCGCTTCCCAGCACATTGGCATATCGTGGCAGGAGCGAGGCTGCGCGGCCCCAGTAGAACCAGGTGGTCGTCCCGGCCCGGGCGGCATATTCCCATTCGGCCTCCGAAGGAAGTCGGATTTTGGTTTGAGTTTGTTGAGAAACCCAGCGGCAGAACTCCTGAGCATCGTTCCAAGAGACACACACCACCGGGTAGGAGAATCCCGTGGGAACTCCCGGGCGATCCCAACGCAGATGAGGCATGGGAACCATCCGCTTGCTCTGCCCGTCAAAGCCCCATATGCGGTTTTTGTCAGGAATAACTTCCGCTTGGGGCCGATAGCCTGTGGCCTGCACAAACTCCCTGAACTGACCCACCGTCACCTCCGAGCGGCTCATGTAAAAGGGGCGAGTAATCCGGACCCGATGCAGCGGTCTTTCCCGCTGGCGGATTATCCGATCCCGTTTCGGGTCAAGGCGGGTTTCCCACAACATGCTGCCCATCTCGTACTCCCCCGGAGGGATGAGTACGAAGTGGATTCTGGTATGAGAGCCTGGCAGGATCACCTCCTTGGAGAGCGGCACACCTAGGAATCGGGCCCAAGCCCGCTGGTAAGCCCGAGCCGCCGAGGCCCCAAAGGGGGCCATGGCCACTGGCGGATGAGGCGGTTGGGGAGCAAAGGAAAGCGGCACAAAACCGGCCTTCTGGTCCAACAGCACTTGCTCCCCCCAGTGCACCGCCAGATGACCTTTTTCAAGGCCAATGCGCAACGGTTTCTGCTCTCCACTGGCCAGGTCAAACTGCCGACATTCCCAGCGTTGGTCCCCACGCCGCACCACCACCTGAATCGGCCCGGGAGCCAACTTGATCCGACGCAGCATGTGCTCCTGGGTGAGTACGATTCCGTGGTCAGGAAAAACCACTTCCAGTTCGGGATCCCCCAACTCCCAATGGACCTCCACAATTCCACACCCCGGAGGGGGAGTTCCCGGCTCCTGCTGCCGAAACGAATCGCTTCCCAGGGGCAGGATCAGGCGAAAGCCCACCGAGTTTGGCGGAACCGCATACTTCGGATGCAGAGACCATCGCATGGTGGAGCGAACCGAAGGTGAGTTCCAAGCCCCGGAACGCATCATCCGCAACATTCCCACATAACAGAACGGATCGTCCAAGGGAGAAGTGTCATAGGTGTCCGCCAGGTAGAAATCCTTGCACCACTCCCACACATTGCCCAGCATGTGGTGCAGTCCGAAGGGATTGGGCGGAAAGACATTCGCCGGGGCGGTGTGTGAGAATCCGTCTTGATCCCCCAGGGCGTTGGCCAGTTGAACAATCGGGAGCTTTCCCTGGGGGGAAGCGTACACCAGCGCCGTGCTTCCGGCTCGGCATGCGTATTCCCACTGGGCCTCCGTAGGCAAGCTCACGGCAACTCCAGCGCGTTGGCTCAGCCAAGTGGCAAATGCCCAAGCATCTTCCCAGTGAACACACACCACAGGATGCTCGTCGGTTTGCTCAAACCCTGGCTGTTGCCAACTGAGGCCACCGCGGCGTTGATTGACAGTGCGGTAGCCAGTTTGGGCTACGAATTGGGCAAACTGAGCCCGGGTGACTTC
>JAJRRR010000273.1 GCA_024279285.1 Planctomycetota bacterium | reverse complement strand
TTGAGCAAGTTGATAGAGCTGGGCATCAATTTCCACCGTGATGACATGAAACGCCGCTTGAGCCAGCAATTGGGTCAAGGACCCGGTTCCCGTGCCCACTTCCAGCACGACATCTTCTTTTTGGACCTCGGCTGACCGGAACAACACATTGAGCAAGTTCCAGTCTATCAAAAAGTTCTGTCCGTATTTGCTTTTTGGTTTAAATCCTATGCTTTGGAACTTCTCAATTAAGTATCGTTGGGTTTGGCGCAGGGGTGCACTCACGGTCGGATTGCCCTTCAAGCTAAGAGGGAGCACGGGCCGTGGACTGCGTCAGCACAGAAAGCTGGGCCTGAACATACTTGGCCAGCAGGTCGGTCTCCAGATTGACCACATCTCCCACCTGACGCAGTCCCAAGGTGGTAATGGCCAAGGTGTGGGGAATGAGCATCACACTGAATCGTCCCGGGCGAACCTCCACCACCGTCAAGCTCACCCCGTCCAAAGCAACGCATCCCTTGGGGACGATGTGGGCCTGGAGCTGGGGCGGAAAGGCAAACCAGCACACGGACCACTGTTGCTGATCCTGGCGTTGGACCACTTCGGCCAGGGCGTCCACATGCCCGGTGACCAGATGCCCTCCCACCGGATCGCCCATTCGCAAGGGGCGCTCCAGATTGACGCGGTCTCCCGGAGACAACCGACCCAGGTTGGTTCGCTGGAGGGTTTCTGGGCCCAGATCAAAACCGAGCAACTTCCCCTGTTGTTCCACCACGGTGAGGCAGCATCCGTTTACGGCCAGAGAGCTTCCCAGTGGCAGCCCCGGGCACACCGAGCCGACATTCACAGTCAGTCGGGCTCCTGGCCCCTGTCGGGAAAACTTTTCCACCGTGCCCATCCCTTCTACCAATCCCGTAAACACCCTCGCACCTCTTGGCCGAAGGAGCCGTAGAGTTACTCAAACAGCGGTTCTTCTTCCTGCTGGCGTTGGGTCCATTGGAGCCAGGCTAGGCGTACCGGACCGGAAAGCACATACGCGGCCAACAGCACCGGTAAAGCCAACGCTTTGACTGCCAGAGCCAGAGCCAGCAGAAACACCAGTGCCACCACATGGCCCAGGCTCCGGTGCCCTCGCAACAGACGATTAACCAGATGCGGATAAGGGACGCGCGATACCATCAACAAAGCCACGGCTACAGCGTACAGAGGCAGAAACACTTGCAACACTCGGTCTATCTGCTGGGCGTACATGACGGACACTTCCCCTCCCCGAAGCAGATAGAACAACACGGCGAAGCTGGCCACAGCCGCTCCGGCAGCCGGAGAGGGCAAGCCGCTGAAGAACAGGTGTTCGTCTTCTTCGGGGCTTTCCACATTGAATCGGGCCAGACGCAAGGCGGCACAAGCGGCGAACGCTGCGGCAATGCTCCAGATGACTTCCCGATGCAGAAAGGCGAAGTCCGGCACCAGCTTTACCAGCAGAAAAGCTGGAGCCACCCCAAAGGTCACCACATCGGCCAGTGAGTCCAGTTGGGCGCCGAACTGGCTTGCGGATCGGGACAATCGGGCCACCTGGCCGTCCAGCCC
>JAJRRR010000272.1 GCA_024279285.1 Planctomycetota bacterium | reverse complement strand
GCCGAGGAAATAAAAAAGCTTAACCAGGGTCAAGACCTTCTCCACATCACTTGGAAAAATATTGTGGAATGCAGATTTAAATCGTACCCATAAATATAGTTCCGGAGGGAATAATTATGGCACAATGCACAGAGTACATTGCGATCCTTACACTTGCTGAAGCCGCTTGCTATATGCGCCCTGATATTGATAAATACGCCGAAGGCAAACTTTACTGTCCTAGGTGTCAAGAGATATGGGAAGAAATAGAAGAAGTGGACATCGTGATAGGGGATCGTTCTTGCCTTAGGAAACGAGTTCCTTTCAATTTCCTTAGTGGTTGTTTGATCCCTGTTGTACACGATTCTTTTTTAAGTTGCTTTCCTGAACATGAAGTCAGGAAGAATTTGTTTTTGGGACGCGTTTACAGTGAAAAAGGGGAGTTGATGTCAGAGTGGCATACGGCAAGGGGCAAGCATAGATTGATTCTTCGTGGAACCAAGAATGCAAGTTATCGGATTTGCGAGATTTGCCGCCGTCCGGTATACTTTTCCAACTGGGGATTTTTCCTGTATCCACCTCCCCCTCCTGAGATAAGTATTTTTACTTCGGGTGCGAAATTTATTGCGCGCACTGATGTGGTTGATTTGGATCTTCTGCGTAAAATGCGGAAGTTGCATTTTGTAAAACTCCCAGTGGTTGATAGTCCTTTGGACTCTTTGGGTGATATTGAGGGAGAGTATGTTCCTCCTGAGAACCCTAGCTGGTCTGTGTCTGATTTTGTTGTAAGTTCCGAATGACGACGCAGGCCAGGATCATCTTGCTGACAATCGCACGCTAAGTGATGACACCACCACCTGGACCTACGACGCCCTGGGCCGGATCACGGAGATTCTCAACACCTCTAGCTCCGCCGGCACGCTTTCTCAATTCAGTTATCAATACGACCCCTCCTCGCGCATCACGCAATACACCGGTCCTGAAGGCACACTCAACTACACCTACGACGCCCTGGGCCAACTAATTGGCGTAACCGGAGCCCGCACCGAAACTTACACTTACGACCCAGCCGGAAACCGCACCGTGCTGGTCTTCACTCTGTTTGTTCAAAAGCCGGTATTGCTGGGAAAACTTCCCGCTAGAGATGGGCTGCCCCATCAAGAGTTACAAATGACAAGTCAAGTGGTGCAAACGATGTTTCAAGCTGTCTGTCAAGCTATCTGGGAAAAAACCGAAAAATGGGGATAAGCCAAGTGTACCACTGC
Organism: Planctomycetota bacterium; assembly: GCA_024279285.1. Classification (GTDB taxonomy): domain Bacteria; phylum Planctomycetota; class Planctomycetia; order Pirellulales; family S012-138; genus S012-138. Next base: position 8,548 of record JAJRRR010000272.1, on the reverse strand, counting down.
TGGGGTGTGGCAACGCATCTGGCTGCATCTGCTGAAACGGCTGCGAGGGGGCTGTGCGGCTGGAGTCGGCCTGGGATACTGGCCGATGCCAGGCTGGTGATGGCTCAGCGGGGCGACAAAAACCCCGGCCTTAACCCACCACCGCAGCCGCTCAGGCCGCAAGTGCCACCTCCTGACCACCGCTGACGGCGTCCTGCTGGCCGTGACACTCATCGAGAACCAAGTGGCACAGCCTGTGGTAGTTTGCTGATGTTGCTCCTGAAGTTCCCTCGGGGCGGCGGCAGTCAGGTCAGCCGTGAAGCGCAGTGGGCGATCAGGGCTACGACTGCCGGAGAACACGCAGGCGGTCCAGCAAGCAGAGTAGGAGAGTGCTGAGAAAAAATCGGAGCGGTACCCTACAACTGCAAGACAGGAAGATTTTCCTGAGGGGCTTCAGTTGGGCCCTGGGTTTCGGACCTTGGCGAATCGCGAACAGCCAGCGGCAAGAGCATGAGCAGGGTAATGATTAACAGCAAATAGCGAAAAGCCGAAAAAGTAACCAGCGAGCAGGCAGCTACCGTTGGGGGCAAGGGGCTCGAGGGATGAGGGGATGCGGAGAGCAAGCAACCGGGGTTCCACTTGCATTCAAGGGCCGAGACAAAAAATCTATACTCACCTTAGGCACCACAGGATGTGCGACGCAAGCTGAATTTTAGTATCCAGCTTTAGCTGGGGGAGCAGAACTGGCAAAAAACCCGCCTCCACTTGTGCTCAATTGCCGGAACGGGAATCAGTGCATATTTCCATGCGTCGCAAGCCACACGCCGAACAAGAGCGGAAGTTCCCACTGGCGGCTCGGCAATCTTCCCACGGTTGAAGCCGTGGGATCGCCCAGAGAATTTGTCTTCTTTAGTGCTTCCGTGCCAATGCTGGATTTAGATGAAGCGGAAGCTTCCGCCTTGCGCCGCAAGTCGCAGGGCATCGCAGCAATTTGCACTTGTTCTTATCCTTGCAGCCAAAGGCTCACCGTTCCGGCAACCACGGCCACGGCGGTTTCCACGCGCAGGGTGCGAGGGCCCAAGTGGACCACTTGCCAGCCGTGTTGCAGGGCCAGTTGGTACTCTTGTTCCGAAAATCCACCTTCGGGACCCACGGCTGCCCAAATGCTTTCCCACTGCTGGGGATTCTGACCCTGGAGTAGTCCCCACAGACTTTGTTCGGCTCCCGGATGCACGAACAGGCCCAATCGGTGACGGTCAGCGGAACGATTCAAGTCGCTTGCCACAGCCGACCAGGATTGGGCAGGAGCCACTTTCATCAGCCGGGTGCGTCCGCATTGTTTGGTTGCTTCTTGGACCCACCGCTGGAGCCGTCCGAGGGTTTTGTCGTCCACTCGGGCCACACTGCGGAGACATTCCAGCGGTACCAAGCGGCTTATGCCCAATTGGACCAAGGCTTCCACGATGGGCTGTTGACGGGCGTGCTTGGGCAAGGCCACGGCAAAGACGACTTCTCTGGGCAGTTCCCGATCCACTTGGCGACGCTGTAAGATTTGGACCACCACGCGGCGTCGGGCGATGTGGACCACCCGGCCGACAAACTCCCAGCCGCTTCCGTCAATCAGCACCACCTTTTGTCCCACCTGGGCACGGAGCACTCGGGCCAAGTGGTGGGCTTCCTGGTCGTGGAGCACCACTTGGGTTTGTTCCGCAGGGATGGGCTCAGGGACGAAAAAACGGTCGGTCATGGGCACACCTTTCTGCGGGGAGCAGACGGCTTGGAACATTTGTGCGTATTGTAGCAGTTGGCGTTGGCAAGATTTTGAGTTCCAGCGGCCAGAACTTTGCACTTCCGGTATCCACAGGGGCTAGAGTTGAGAGAGCCCTTGTGATCCCTTTCCCCGTGCCGAGGTGCGGCGATGAAACGAACCATGTGGCTGGTGGCGGTGGTGGGAGCGTTAGCAGGTTGTCAGGGGAGTTTGCCCACTGCTCCGATGGCCCCCGTGCCCACAGCTCCAGGGCCTGCATTGCCTGCCCCAAGTCCCGGTGGTAGTGGAGCCCAAAGCCAACAAATTCGCCCGGCCCTGGATTCCCAGCTTTCCCAGGCTCGCAAAAAGCAGGGGACTTCGTCTTCCAGGACGGCTCCTTCCTCCGCATCGGGCAATTCGGCTGCGATCAAGCCGGCCGGGTTTTCCTCGGACGAAAACGACACCAAGCAACCCCAAGACGAGGTGGCCGGAGAACTGGTTCCGGTTCGGCTGCCTGGGCAAAAGCCCTCGGCCCAAGTGGTCCCTCTGCCTCCGGTGGACTCGGCTCCGCAAGAGCTTTCCCTGCGCTGGCCTTCTCCTGTGCCGGAGTATCCCGACACGAGCCAGCGCCGGGAGTGATCACTTCAGGGCAATGGTTTTTCGCAGGGGCTGCAGCACTCCTTCAATGACATATTCTTCCAGCACGCGCGTACACACTTCGTTGAGTCGATCCAGGGTCTCCTCAAAAGTGGTACTAGGGTCCAGAGAGCCATACTGTCGGGCGGTGACATAGACGCTCAGTTGTTCTTCGGGATATTCACCCACGCGGACATGATACGCGCTGGTTCGGGTTTCCACGCTCACGCGGCACTGCAAGCGGCATTCGGAGTCCAGGGCCCAAGTGAGTGATGGTTCGTAGCTGATGAGTCGTTTTTCGGCCATGTCCCAAAGGCGTTCCAGCCCTGGGGCCAGCCCCAAAGCTTCGGCCACCAGTTGGTTGTGATTTCCTCGATAGGTGAAGTCAAACCCGAACAGCAGATCCATGGCCTCACAGTCCAGGCGACTCACGGAAAGCATGTAAGGGACAAGTTCCAACACGAGGCGATGCTGCTCCAGGGCGTCTTCCACGGTGGGCGGGTTGACATAACCGGAGCAGATGCGACGCGGCTCCATGGAGAGCCAGCGATAGTGTCCCTGGTCTTTGTCTTCCTCCAGCACATAGTCGCCCCGATCGCGGCCGTAGAAGTTGCGCATGCTGGGATACTTTTTCTGCACGCGCTCGAAGAAGCTAAGAATAGTTTCGCGGTTGGTAGCCAGCTCCATTTCGGTGTTGAGGTTCAGGTTCACATAGAAATCGTCGCACAAGGAGCTATAAGGATGCATGGAGCAGTTCCTTGTCCATCATGTGCCCACTGCAGAACACAATCCCACACCAGAACAGAGCCAGTATAGCCACCTCGGCGACGGAGTGTAAAGCGGGCCAGTGCTTGCTCCTTAGAGCCATCCGGCTTGGCGGGCCAGGGCCCAAAGGGCAAAGGTGCCAAAGAACCCGCTGGCCAGCAGGAGCATGCCCACCCGAAGCCACGAAGCCCGAAGCGGCCGCGGGAGCACGCGACAGTTCAAATAGATCAACAGGGCCGAATACAGAGCCATCACCCCACCGTTCATGGCCGAAGTGAGCTTAAAGAGTACGAAGCCGTCAAACCGGCCTGAGCTGGCCATCAGGATCGGCACCCCCAAAAGGATCAGTCCCCAGAGAAACGCAAAGTAGAGTCGGCTTTCGGTCCATCGGGGATCATCCCGCAACCAATTCACTTTGACCAGGTCGGCTGAGATGCGTGAGACGGCATCCAGCACGCCGATTTCGGTGGAGAGCAAAATGCCCACCCCCATGGCCAGAAACAACATCTGCACCACCCGTGCCCACTGGCCCGACAAAGGCATGGCCAACAAACGGCTTTCTTCCCAGATGAACTTCAGATTGCGTTGGTGGTCACCGGCCTCAGGTCGTCGGAATCCCTCGGGAGTGTAAAAAAGGCTGTAGCAGATGAGCATCAGCAGAGCCAGACTCACTAGGCAGGTCAAAAAGAAACTGAAGAAATGCTCCCAATTGGCCCGACGCCACCAGATGTGCCACCTCTTTAAGTTGGTTTCGTCCAAGGGAAACAAATAGCCGGTTTCGGTGATGGGTTCTTCTTGTCCGGTCAGTGGGCTGGTGATGCGCCCGATGTATCGGCCCATCCCGTAGCCCTTGTCCTTCACATAGTTGGCTTGACCCAAGTTGAGCGTCCCCCCCACTCCGGCAAATGCCAGCGCTCCCAACAAGGTGGCCATGGACAAGTTTGCCTCTGGAGGCGGGAAGCGTAACGGCACCAGCCCTTGAATCATGGCCTGAACCGCGTCGGCCCGAACCCAAGTGACGGCAATTCCCACCACCACAACCAGCACGAACACCACCAGCACGGTTTGTAGCCGCTCCACGGTGCGATAGACAACCGGTCCGGCCGTAAGCACCACGCCACAAAGTACCAAGGCTCCAACAGCCAAGGGCACCGAAAGGGTGTCTTGATCCACATCCTGATAACCGCGCACCAGCCAGCCCAAAAGTTGCCCACTGCCGAAAGCCCAAGCCGGAATCATCCAAGGGAGCAGGTTCAGGGCCAAAAACACCCAGGCCCAACCTCGCCCCAACCGACTAAAACCCGTGGTGGCACTCTCCCCGGTGGCCAGGGCCCAACGGGTCACTTCCATGTTGATAAAGTATTGGATTGTCACTCCCAACACACAGGCCCAAAAGAACACAAACCCGCTGCGATAGGTGATGTAAGGCCACAGCACGAACTCCCCACTGCCCAACGCCAATCCGGCCAGAATGATGCTGGGCCCCAACATCCGCCAAAGCGGCAAAGGTTCTGGCATCGGACGCCATCGCACCGGAGGTAACTGGCCCGGGGGAAACACCTCCGCAGGGACCGGAGCATTTTCCACCACCCGGGGTCGGGGATCCACAGAGGCCATAGCTTGGGCTTCCCTTTGGGTAAAGTGCGCTTCGCAGAAGTTTGAACTTCAGGAGCTTTTCCAGGTTTAACCATTCTCCGGGAACAACGCCAGAGAGTTTAGCAAACCTGCCCAAAGACCCCGAAACAGGCGATGCACTACGAAGATTGGGCAGCGTGGATGGTCCAACCCAGTTCTGTAGCCAGAAAACAACACTGCAAGAGGGTCGCTGACGGTTTTGGCAAGCCCATGTAATTCGGACCCACACCGACCAGCCTGATCCCAGCGCACATCAGGCATGTGAAACCTAGTTCTTAGGAATATCTGGCTAAGGGTCGGTGAAAGGACCGGCCCCTTGGCTCTCCAACACCTCGCGCACCATCAAACCGGACAGTTCAGCCGGTTGAGTCCCTTTTCGGACGGCCAAAGCGGCGGCTGTGCCTGCAGCCTGACCCATCCCCATGGCCGTCACCGTCACCCGAGTGGAGCTAGCCGCTTCTGCAGTGGCCGAATGGCACCGTCCAGCCACCAGCAGGTTGCTCACTTGGGAAGTGATCAGTGTGCGATAGGGGATGTCATAAGGTCGAGGCTGGACCCAGGGAGCCGACGGATCGTTGGCTGTGCCTAAGGTAGTCCGATTCGGGTGACGGTCCAAGTACCAGCATCCGGTCACCACTGCGTCGTCAAACCGCCTCCGCTGAAGGATGTCTTCGGCCGTCAGGACATACTGTCCCACCACGCGACGCGTCTCCCGGATCCCAATGTAGGGACCACTGGTAATAAAATAACTGTTTTCAAAACCTGGTACTTTCTCCTTCCAAAGACGAAACATGGTACAGGCGTCAGCACGACCTTGAATCTCTGCCCGAGTCAGATCAAAAGCATCGGTAGCATCACCCGGGACACGAACCGCATGGATGTAGGCTTCATCGTGAGCAAAGCAGAAAATCAGCCCTGGACCGTAGAACATGGGCAACAATCCCTGCTGGTGGGCTTCTTGAAGCACTCGGCGTGCTTGAGCAACAAGCTGGGGATGCCGTCGCACATGGCCGATGCGGAAATGTAGTGTCATGGGCATGGCAGGCCGGAGTTGCTCGGTGGGTACGCCTGCCCAATGGGCCACATCGGCGTCGCCTGTGGTGTCAATGACCACTTGGGGCACGATGCGAACCAGTCCATCTTTGTTGGCAACTATCACTGCCTGAATCCGCCCCCCTTGCACTTCCACCTCGCAGACCATCGTGTGAAAAAGCACTCGCAACATTTCTCCGTGATCGGTGAGCAATTGATCTGCCAAGAGCTTGAAGCGTTCGGTGGAGTCGATGGTGGGATTGTGGGGGTGGATGTGCGTTTGGTTTGGCTTGGCGCGGCCGAGCTTGACGAGCAATTCCAAGGGAATGCCGCGCACCACAATGCGGCCGGTTCGCTTGTCGGCGATTCCATCAAAAAAAGGGAGTCCCACGGCCGTGATGATCCCTCCGGCAAACCCTGCTCGCTCCACCACCAAAGTGGAGGCATTGTTTCGGGCTGCCGCCACAGCAGCCACTAACCCGGCACACCCACCTCCACATACCAACACCTCCGTCCGTATCTGCTTCATACCAGCGTTCTCCCAACGAGGTGTGCCGTGTTTTCCGGCTCTTCCAGTCCGTCTCACTTGCTCCCGGAACAGATCTACCCCAAAATAGGAAAGCGTACCTTTTTCCCAATTGTTCGGCAAGCGCGACACTTCCCAAGGTGAAAAACTCCGATCGGGCCCGTCCTATGCACGAAAAACCTGCGTTCCGGCTCTATTGGGCAACATCGTCTGAATCGGGCAGCGTTTCCGTGGAAGATCGACCACAGCGGGCTGCTCCCCCTCTGGAAAAGTCCACCTCGGCCCCCAGCCGGCCCTCCCGACGCTTGGTGGTGCTGCTGGGCGTTTTGGCTGTGCTATTGGGGAGTTGGTACGGGCTGTGGTGGTGCGGGTATCTGCAAACTCCTCCGGTTTTTAACGAAAAGAACAACCGGGGGGACTTGGGCCAAGTGACGCTGTTTAAGCGTCGCGGTTTTCTTGTGCCTCGGGAACTGTGGACCGAAGCTCCGCCCGTGTGGCACCAGCTCTACTGGGTCCCCTTGTGGCAACGGTTCCATGCCAACGGGGAACTGGCCGAGCAGGGATACTTTTTGCCTTTCCCAGTGCGCACCGGACATCCCGGCACGGACAACCTTTCCATCGGATGGATTCAACAAGGGCGTTGGGTCCAGTACTACGACACCGGCCAAAAAAAACTGGAAGAACACTATCAGCGTGGGATCCTCCACGGCCCTCAACGCCAGTGGCATGAAAACGGGCAACTCAAAAAAGAACAGATCTACCGGCAAGGGCGTTTGCATGGGCCGATGATCTCCTGGTACGCCAACGGCCAAAAAGCCCAACAGGGACAGTATGTCAACGGACTGCGAGAAGGGCTGTGGACTTCCTGGCACGAAAACGGGCAAAAAGCCACAGAAGGCCACTTTCTGCACGACAAGGAACACGGAGTCTGGCTCGCTTGGCACGAAAACGGTCAGTTGATGCTACGCGGTCAATATCGCAACGGAAACAAAGAAGGGTTGTGGAAAAGCTGGTATCCCAACGGGACACTCAACAGCGAGCTAACCTTCAAGGACAACCAGCCCCATGGCTGGGAACGGATCTGGGACGAAGAGGGCAACATCGTCCTGGAAGCCCATTTTCGCAACGGAATAGAACACGGCCCCAAAATGGCCTACTACCGCGGCAGCGGGCAAAAGTTCCAACAATGGAATATGCACTAAGGCAAACCTCATGGCCAGTTTCGGGAATGGGACCCCGAGGGCAATCTGCGCCAACAAGGCCAATACGAACACGGCAAAAAAATCGGACTGTGGATCACCTACTTCGCCAACGGAAAAATCGCCGCCCGAGAACACTACCAGAACGACAAACTTCACGGAGCCGCAGAGTACTTCAATCCTCAAGGAACTCTCATCCGCCAGGGCACCTACTTCCAAGGCAAACAAGATGGACTTTGGGTGGAATGGTATCCCGATGGAACGAAGCGGTCCGAAGGGCGCTTCGTCAAAGGCAAACGCGAAGGGGTGTGGAAGTTCTGGAACCGTCAAGGAAAACTCACCACGGTGGAGTATCACCAGGATCAAGTGGTCCGTCGTCCCAAGACGGATTCCTCTAAAACTTCCCCGCCCGAACAACAACCCCAAAAGGCTGCCCCTGGGCGTTAGTCTCGGGGGCCGACTCGGCTTTCGGCAGCCGCAGGGTGAAAGCTGTGCCTTGGCCGGGGGTGCTTTGCACGCGGATCCTGCCCCCATGCTGTTGAATAATCTGGCGGCACATGGCCAGTCCCAAGCCTGTTCCCCCTTTGCCTGTGGCATCAGGGCCCTTTTTGGTGGTGAAAAAAGGCTCAAAGATCCGAGGGAGGTTTTCCGGCGGGATGCCTATCCCAGTGTCACGGATCACTAAATCCACAAAGGGCTCTTGCTGTTCCGGCTCAATACGGATGATGACTTGTCCCCCTTGGGGCATTGCCTGCCGGGCGTTGATCAACAAATTGACCACCACTTGCTGAATTTGCTGAGGATTGGCCCACACCGGCGGAGCAGGTTTGTAGAAGCGTTGCACGGACACACGGTGTTTGTTGAGTTCCCGCTGGAGCAAAAACAGGGTATCGTCCACCAGTTGGGCTAGGTCCACCTCCTCGCGGCGATGTGCATTTTGTCGGGCCAGGCCCAACACTCCCTGACTGATACGCGAAGCCCGTTGGGCAGCGTCCAGAATCTTCTGCAACGCCTTGTCCCGAGTCGCAT
>JAJRRR010000271.1 GCA_024279285.1 Planctomycetota bacterium | reverse complement strand
GAAGCGGACCTGAAATCAGCCCCGGCCGCGTGGTGGCCCCAATGAGCGTAAAAGGTTTCAGCCGGAGGTTGATCGTTCGGGCATTGATCCCCTCGCCCAGCAGGATGTCAATGCGGAAGTCTTCCATGGCCGGATAGAGGAACTCCTCTACGGCCTTGGACATACGGTGGATTTCGTCAATAAAGAGCACGGAGCCTTCTTCGGCGTTGGTCAGATAGGGCATCAAGTCCCTGGGAGCAGTGAGCATGGCCCCACTGGCGATTTGAAGCGGCACGCCCAGCTCTTGCGGGATGACGGTGGCGAAGGTGGTTTTTCCTAGCCCTGGGGGACCATCAAACAACACATGCCCCAACGGTTCCCCTCGCTTCTTGGCCGCCCGAATGGCTATGGCCAAACGACGAGCCACTTGCTTCTGGCCCACCATTTCCGACATTCGCTTGGGCCGAAGCTGCTGCTGCCAGTGGTCTTCTTGGGGGGCGGTCCAGACGGGGGCAGGCTGGCGTGCCATAAGCAATCCCAGTTTCTTAGGGACACAGTGTAAGTGCCCAATATACCAGAACCCAGCACGGGGCCAGAAGATCGGTTTGAAACCGAATCATCGGCCAACCGGGGGGTGGCAAAAACGGCAGTGTTTTTCCAGTTGGCATGGTCTAGCTTGGTGATACAATCGGCGCATTCGTCATGTTTTACGCTTCTTGGCCATTTTCTCTGTTCTGGAAAGTTTCTCTGAGCCGCATCCGATCTGTAAAGCGTGTAGATTACCAATGGAGAAAAGTTTCCCCAGCTTGTTGTGGCTTTCGTCCCGTTCCTCCATCCCAGGAGATTGCGTCGGTGACTCGCACCAAAAGTGCCATGTCGTCCTCTGAGGTAGTGACGCTGGATCGTCGCAGTGGCCGTGATCGCCGCAGCGGCCAAGATCGCCGCCAACGCAATGAGCCGGTGGCGGTGGAGCGCCGCAAGTCCCAACGCCGCAAAACCCAACGACGACGCCAAATTGATCCCACCACTTGCGAACGCGATTACACCCCCGAAGAAATTGAATTCATGAACGCCCTGGATGAGTATAAGCGTCGCAGTGGGCGGATGTTTCCCACCTGTAGTGAAGTGCTGGAGGTGCTTTTGAGCTTGGGCTATGTGAAGCTCACTCCTGAGCAGCACCAGATTTTGGCTCAAGCCGGCTGTCCGGCCCAGCGGCCCCACTTGTCCGCATCCAAACCTTTGCCTTCAGAGGAAGAAGACTGGTAAAGAAACGGCCAGTGCTGGCGATTCCAACGGCTTGCCTGGAAAGAGGCAAGTCGTTTTTTATTTAGACTCGCCGGGCAAAGTGGCCCATTGGGGGTCTTGAACTCCCATGGGGCAAACTGGCTTCAGGAGCCAGACCGGGGGTAGAAAGGGCCTGGGGGCTGCATGCCCGGCGGGCCACCCCAAGCTCCCCCCGGCGGTGGCCACTGGGAAGAGGTCGGCTGTGGGCGAAACTGTTGCGTGTACCAGCGATGGTAAACCACGGCCGCTGCAAACCACAGCCCCGCATAGGCCAAACGAAAAATGGTCATACAAAAAAACATCGCAGTATAGAGTTTCTCAAACCGAGGTTCTTCCTCGATAAGTTTTTTGACCTCTGGCGGAGGGGCATTGAAGGCTTGAATCACATTGGCAGTCACACCTAGCAAAAGCACACCCATGGCCAAAGCAGCCAGGATCAACACCGGAGCTTTGCGCTTCAGACCTGCTACATCAGCCCCAAGTCCTAAGCCCAATGAAATCCAAGAAAAAATCATGGCCATCACGGCCACTGTGGAATTGGGAATTTCCTGGTTATCATCAACGGCAAAACTCGCAACCCAGCCAGCCAGCCCGCATGCCAGGCCCAAGCCGCCCAAAATCAAGTCCACGACAAACATCACTTTAGGAAAAGTGGGAAGCTGCGACTGCATCTTCTGCTGGAAAGAAGGGGCCGGAGACCCGACAGGGCTCTGGTAAGGATTTCCTCCGGGAAAACCCGGCTGAGGAGGGAAAGGGCCCGGCTGAGGCTGTGGACCTACGGGTGGGATGCTCATTGCTGCTTTCCTCTGTTTGGTAAGGCTGAGAAAGTTGGCTTGGAAACAGGCGATTGGAATACCAAGCCCAGCAAGGTTCGGAAATTCAAAGCCTTACTAGCTTAAATCATCTGGATGGGGCGTGCTACGGAAAATTGCCAACGGTTTGGGGCCCTGGAGCGTTGGAAGCCTATCAAGCCATCAGGGCAAGCACCTGGGGAGTTCGTCTTGACCGCCGGGGGGGAAGCCACTATTCCAGGGGCCTTGCCAGGAAGCGGAGGAGGCTCCTTTATGAGCTTAAGCCAGGGCCCAGTGGTCCGAATCGTCCTATGTGCAGCGATGTGGTGGATAGTGGGTGCTGCACAAGTGGGGGCACAAGGGTCCTCGGGAAGTAGCCCTTCCTATCCGGCCACTCCCCCCCCAGCTCCTGCTCCCGGCGGAACTTCCCCGGGAGGCTCCGGAACCTCCTCACCCGGCGCCACCCCCCCACTTCCTGATTGGGACCCTTACAGCACCACCCCTGCAGTGCCTTCCGCTCCCGCTCCCACCACTCCCACCCAACCCATCACTCCCGATCCTTTCATGCCCGGAGCCACCCCCTTGGTGCAGTCCATGCGATTTCTTCAACAAGTGCGGTTTGAATACACCTTTTTGGCACCTAATAGCGACTTGGGACTGAATCAGTTGGAGTTGTTTGGCACCTTTTCATTTCCCTTTGCTTACCAGGTGGCTCCTTTGGAACTGACCCCGGGTTTTGCGGTTCAGTATTGGGACGGCCCGCCCGGCACCGTGGCCCTAAGCACGCCGGATCTCCCCTCTCGCACCTATTCGGCTTATCTGGACATTGGCTGGCGACCGCAACTGACGCCCAACCTCAGCGCCGAGCTAGGCGTGCGGCCGGGAGTTTATACCGACTTTGAAGAGACCAATTCGGACAGCATTCGGATCAAAGGCCGAGGTCTGGCCCTGTATCGCTATTCTCCTCAGTGGCAAATCGTGGCAGGAGTGCTCTACTTGGACCGCTTTGATGTGAAAATCCTTCCGGCCGGGGGGCTGATCTGGACCCCTACGCCGGATGTCCGCTGGGAAATCCTCTTTCCCCAGCCCCGACTGGCTCAGCGTCTCACCACCTGGGGCAATACCCAGTGGTGGTGGTATATCGGCGGAGAATACGGCGGAGACGCCTGGACCATCGAACGCGCCAACGGAGCCCGCGATGCCGTGGACTACGACGATCTGCGCTTGATCGGTGGCCTGGAGTTCCGACCTGCCGGAGGACTGCAAGGACTGCAAGGGCAAATTGAAATCGGTTACATCTTTGACCGCAAGCTCAAGTATGTCAGCGGGCTGCGCTACAAGCCTGATGACACAATCATGTTGCGTGTGATGTTGATGCGCTAGCCCCAGGTTGGCAAAGGACCCAGAGGATGCGCCGGGGGCAGGCAGGGAGTTTTTTTTCTTGGCAGGGATTGGTTTCCAAAGTGTGGTCGGCCTTGAGCGTACAGGGCCGGGTTTTGTGGTTTGGCGTGGTGCTTTGGGCCGCAGCAGTTCCAGCAGCGGCCCAAGTGCTGCAACCGCCCAGTTTTCCTGCTCCTCCAGCAGCGGGAATGTTTTCCACCCCTGCCACGCCAGAGCCTTCAGGAATCTGGCCCTTGCCTGCGGTGGAAAACGGGCCCCGGCTCGTGCCCAGTGGGTTTCCCGATCCGGCAGTGGAGCGTGCCACCGAATCTGCCAACCAACCTCCTCCCACAACTTCTCCCTCCAGCCGTGATGGCCCGTGGCAACAAGCCCGCTGGCGATCTGCCTGGCTATCCGGTTCGGACCCCGGATTGGCGGAGCAGAATTGGGACTCCACTTGGGCTTTTCCCACCATCAGCCGCGACTATCCGCTGGTGCTCACCCTGGGCTATCGGTGGATTTTTCTCACAGGCCCTCCGCGCCCCGACCTTCCGGCTCGTTTGCACGATCTGACCCTGGATGTCCGCTGGATTTGCCCGCTGGGGGAGGAGTGGATTTTGGATGTTTCAATCACACCGGGGCTGCACACCGATTTTGAGCAGGAGACATCCCGGGCGTTTCGCTTGCCTGGTCGGGTGCTCCTGGTGTGGAAGCGAAGCGAGTGGACCAAATGGATCGTGGGCCTGACCTATCTGGACCGAGAGGATGTGCAGTTTTTGCCCATCGCCGGGGTGGTGTGGACCCCCGATGAAGACCACCGCTTGGAACTCACCGTGCCCAAGCCACGCTACGCCGTGCGCGTGTTTCACGACGCTCAGGTGCAGCGCTGGTGGTATGTGGCCGGAGAGTTTGGCGGAGGAAGCTGGGCGGTGGAACGCATCGGCGGTCGTGTGGATGTGCTCAACTATTACGACATCCGACTCATGCTGGGCATAGAGCAGAAAAACACCCAAGGTTGGGACTGGTTCGTGGAAGCCGGATATGTCTTTGGACGCAATGTGGACTTCGTGGACACCGCTGGCGATTACCGGCCCGACGATGCCGCCGTGATCCGAGCAGGACTAAAGTTTTAACAGATGCAAGCAATGCCTGCGTTCCCAGGCTGGTCTTGTTTCCTGGCCTGCAAGTGGCTAAATCCTCTCACCCGGCTCCAACTTCGATGGCGATCAGACTGAGCTGGTTGAGCTGATGTGGATAGGTTTTTTCGTAGCGCTGTTAACGGGGTTGTTGCTTACCCCTTTGGCCCGAAAGGTGGCCACCGCCCTGGGCGTGCTGGATCACCCCGACGGATGGCGTAAGCTCCAACGCCGACCGGTTCCGCTTTGGGGCGGAGTGGCCGTGTACGCTGCCTTGGTGGCCGGAGTGCTGACCGCCCAACAAGCTGCCGAGGTTCCTCCAGGATTTGCCCAACTGGCTCTTGCACTTGTCTTCTCCGCTGGTTTGGTCTGCCTGCTCGGATGTGTGGACGACCTGTGGAACCTGCCCGGGCGATTCAAACTCCTGTTGCAAATCGGCTCCGTGTTGCCCATCGCTTTAAGTGGCTTTGTGGTTCGCCAAGTGGTGGTGTTTGGAGTTCCTGTGGAGCTGGGCTGGTTGGGACTGCCGCTGACTTTGTTGTGGCTCATCGGATGCATCAATGCCCTGAACTTGCTGGACGGTCTGGACGGTCTGGCCACCACCGTGGGACTTTCCACGGCCGGAATGATGGTCGTGATTGCCAGTTCCATGGGCCACGAGCATGTGGCCTGGTGTGCGCTGGTGTTGGCTGGAGCCTTGGCAGGTTTTCTGGTCTATAATCTGCCGCCTGCCCGAATCTACCTGGGCGACTCCGGCAGCATGGTCATCGGTCTAGCCTGTGGAGTGCTGGCCATCCAGGGGGCGATGAAAACCGCCACCACGCTCTCCATCACCGCACCGGCTTTGGTCTTGGCCGTGCCCATGCTGGACACGGCCTTGGCCGTGCTGCGACGCCGTCTCAGCGGCCAGTCTATTTACACGCCCGATCGGGGACACATCCACCATCGCTTGTTGGAGCGCGGCTTGAGCACTTGGCAAGCCTTGTGCGTGGTGGGAGCGTTGTGCTTGGTCACAGGAGCCTTAGCCACTGCGGCCACTTTGTTTCGCAAGGATGCTCTGGCTTGGATCGCCGTGGTGTGTTTGTTTGTGCTGCTGGTGCGTTGGCGAGTGTTTGGTCACTACGAACTGGACCTGCTCAAACACGCTTTGCGGCGTTGGGTTCAACGGTACGCCCGATTGCCAAGTAAAGACAGTGCCGAACCCCTGTCTTTCCAACGCTCCTTGGTCCACCTGGCCCGAGAACTGGCTCGCTGGAATGTGCTCCGCGTGGAAGCCTGCTGGAGCACCGCCGATCATCAGCGTTGGACCCAAGAGTGCGAAAACCAACTGTCTGAACATCCGGATGCCTCTCATTGGGAACTGCGCATCTCCCATCAGACAGATGGGGGAGAGCTGGCGGTGCGTGTAGTGCTTGCCACCCAAGGGAGCAACACTTCCTGGAATCTCCTCCAGGTGGCCCAACGAGTAGAAAGTTTTGCTGCGTTTTGGTCCCAACACCTGCCCCGCATCGTGCCTCAACCCACTACCTCCCAACAGCTCATCTCCCCTTCCACCCAAGCCCGAGCCGCTTGAGAACACAGGGCGCCCAATTCTTTAGAACTTCTTTAGAAATTACGAGCGTATCCAATCGGCGTAAAGCCATAGCAATGAGGTGTCAATAATGTTTTAGCGTTTGCCTTTCATAAATATCTTGTCCCGGCGCAGTGATAGATAGCTTTGACTCGTGGCTTGCCCGGATTGTTTTGCATAATGAGACAAACGGAGCTCCCGAGGACAGGGACAACATCCTGTGTGTCGCCGTCGCCGTTCAGGTCGGTATTGATTGTCTGTTCCTGGAATCTGTACCTGTCCTGGAGTTTGGGAGTAAAATCCATCAACTGCTGTATTTTCAAACTCTTGGATGGGTGAACTGTTGGCGCCGTAATAGACACCATAGCTTGGATCGAACCGGATGCGCCTTGGCGGGTTCGTGTTGGGAAGAACCACATCTAAGGAAATCACCTGATGATTGTTAAACAAGGAGGCGGGATTCGCGGTTCCCCGGCCTGGGGGTCCCAGTCGATCCGTAACATCTGCATGGTACCACTTATATGCCTTGTCGTCTATTTTTTCCCAGCAGATTCAGATACTTGTAACCCCCGTTCATAGCTGCAGCAACATTAGGTGGTGGCTGATGTATGGCTGCTTGTGCACTTGCAGCCTGGAAGTTCCAGTTAGCCACCATGAATCCCCAGGGATTAAGGATACGCCATCACTTGAAGTAGTCTTCCGCATCGTTGATTACAAGCCCGCGTGGAATCTGATCTTCATGATAGATAACCACAAACTCGTTCCTACGATTTCCCTGTGTATGTAAGACGCTGATAAAGAAATCGGCCCATGCTCCACACTGACCGTCACGAAATCGTAACAGTTCTTCGGTTCTCACATTTGTAGTATTGAATGAATCGTAGAATGTCAGCAGGAACTCTTGTTTTTAGGGCTGTGGATTTATTGCTTTACCACTCTATCTGAAAATTCCTCCCATGCTTTCAGGATTACTCCGTTTTCTGATGTTTCACCTTCGGCATAATGCGAACCAATATGAACTACGGTCCAGTAAAGTCTGTTCAGATGTTTTGGCGTGTCCGAGGTTAGATAGACATCGTTGGAAGTTTCCCCGATTGATCGCCACTCCACCGGCTGGTTTTGGTTCACTGGGGCCCAGCCGATTCCCCACTTGATTTCCAGGTTGTCGAACATGTTGCACGCTGTTGGGAAAGTCGTCGTTGGTAACGACATGGAACTTCAGCTCCTGAGCTCCGGGATTGGGAGGAAGAAGCGGCTGCGGAGTGTAAACCACCAGGGCTTTTCCTCCTGATCCGATCAGAAGCACTCCGTTGTCAAAAACTTTGCCGCGTATCCAAAGCTTGCCTTGCAAGTTCATGGGAGCTGGTTTGCCATTGAAGCGGAACTGCACGGTAGCCACGATCTCCATTCTGCTTTTGCGGCGGTAGGCCTTGGGCCAGTTGTAATCTCCCTGCTTTCGGTCCAAGCCGTCGACATCTTTATCT
>JAJRRR010000270.1 GCA_024279285.1 Planctomycetota bacterium | reverse complement strand
GAAGGAGGCATTAGATCCGATCCAGCGTATCCACCCACCGCAGAAGCTCTTGCAACTCCGCGGCGCTCCAGGGGCCGGTCGGGCCACCAAGTTGCTTGAACACCACAGGATGTTTGGCTGCTCGCAGGCGCCTCACGCCAGCTTGAATCTGCCGCTTGGTAGCAGGATCGCCTCCAGAGACGACGAAAAAGTACAGCGGGTGCACCGGATCGGCTTCCACGCGCACCACCGGCACCACCCCACGCACCGCCACCGCCCGAACCACCTGACGCCGAGCTTGAACCAAACTCAAGGCCATGGCTCCCGCTCCAGCATCGGCTCCCACCACGGCCACGCGGAGCCGATCCACGGGGAACTGAGCCAGCACTTGTTCCATCAAAGCGGCCAGAAATTCGCCATCATCGCGCCGACTCCAGCGGCGAGGGTTCTTGCTCTCCGGCACTACCAGCACGGCTCCGTACTGCGGCACCAAGCGACGCCAGGCGGCCAGAAGCTGTTGTTCTTGGGGGGAGTCCAGTCCACCCGAACCGTGCAGCCACAGGATCATCGCTCCTGGCACGCGGAACGGATTAGGGGCGTACACATGGGCTTGCTGGGCAAATTGAGGGAGTTTGATCACCTGGTGGTCTATACCCTGGGGAGCCGGTTGATTGCCCAGAGCTTTGGGGACTTGAGGCTCGGGCACCTCTTCGCTTTGAGGACCCAAGCGCACGGAAAGCTCGAGTGTTTTCTCCCTTCGGACCACTTGAAGGCGGACTTTCTGGCCCACTTCCATGTTCCACACCCGTTGGCGAAGCTGTGGGGCACTCTCTACTTTTTGTCCCTCTACGGCCAGGATGCGATCTGCTGGCCGAAGCCCGGCTTCGGCGGCTCCGGAGTGGGGAAACACATAGCGGATGCTCACTCCTGGAACTGAAGGCTTCTGGCCCAAGGCCGCCACCTGGGGCAACACGCCCAAGAATGGTCGCTGATAAGGGCGCAATTGATCTGTCAGCCTGGCCCGAAACTCCAATCGCTTCCCTTGGCGAAGCACAGCGATGGTCACTTCATCTCCGGCATAAAGGGGGCCGAGGGCCTCTTGCACCTGAATTTGCCGACGGATCTGCTGGCCTTGGATGGCCACGATTTGGTCTCCAGGCTGGATGCCAGCTTTGTAGGCCGGAGAGTTAGGGCGGACGCTGGCCACCACGGCCGGATCGGCGAACCGATGGCCTGGCTTGAGCGTTATTCCCAGCAGTCCAGGGCGCAAGTCCTCACCTTGGCGGAGCCGCGGTAGGGCCCGATACACATGATCCATCGGCACGGCAAACCCGATGCCCGAATCATACCACTGCACTCCGGCCACCTGATCCGAGCCCCGAGGGGACAGCGGCACCAGCACGCCCAGCACTCGTCCCTGGATGTCCACCAGAGGGCCGCCGTAGTTTAGCGGGGAGATTTTAGCATCGGTCTGGATGGCCCGACGCCAAATCCGCCCCTTGGCACTGACAATGCCCACGGAGATGCTCACCGGGGCCTCTGGGAAGGAGCGGCCCAGGGCTATGGCCCAAGCACCCACTTGCACTTGATCCTCGGGGAGCACTTCCGGCACGGGCAGGGGCTTTTGAACATGGACTTTCAACAGGACGATCATGCGCGAGTGGTCGGTGGCCACCCATTGGGCCGTGGCCCGAGTGCCATCATGAAACCGTACCAGGATCGTGGTCGGTTTTTGCAGGAAGTTGAACAAGCTGGAGACGATGTATCCGTCGGAGGAAACGATCAGACCGGTGGTGGGTCCTGTGCCCAGCAGAACCCGGCCTGCGCGTTCCAATCCTCCGACTGTTTCAATGGCCACCACGCAGGGAGCCACGCGCTGAGCGGCCCGACGCACTGCTTGCTCCAGCAGAGCGTTGAGCTCTTGGGCCCAAGCCGAGCCTCCCAGCACAACTCCCCAAATGCCCAAAGCCCATGCTATCGCAAAAGTTCGCTTCATCATTCGGTCCAGCAATTAAACTCTGTCGGCTGCTTTTCCCTGTTTGTGGAATCGGGTTGGAAAAACCTCCATGAACACGGAACCGGCTATTGGGTCTTGATGACCAGTTCTCGCAGTTCCTGGCCGCGCATGACGGTCAGTTTGATCGTTTCTCCACGAGGGATTTTTTGCAGTTGTTGGCGAAGGGCCTGACAAGACTGGATGAGGTGTTGATCGTTGACGAACAGGATCAGGTCATCCGGCAGCACACCGGCCCGATCTGCCGGGGAGCCGGGACGCACTTCTTCCACAAACGGTGGGGTACGAGGTAACACATCCGGCACCAGCACAATCCCTAGCAGCTCCAGCGTTACCGGATTGCGGACCTGGGAAGATTCTTCCGGTTTGGGTGGCACATAGCGTCCTTGGCGAATCTGTTCAATGGTGGGCAGGAGCCGGTCGATGGGAATGGCGTAGTTGACCCAAGTGTTAGTCAGCGAGTTGCGCAGCTCTTTGCCGATCATACCCACCAGCCGCCCGTGCCGGTCCACTAGAGCACCTCCGGCCGCGCCGGGGTTGTTGACGATGGCGTCCAAGATATAGACGGGTCCGCGGTAGGGGGTGTCGTAAGCTCCGCGTCGGGCCCGAAGGGGCACTCGGGCAGCCACCACCCCGTGTTGTACACTCACCGGCTCGTCAAACACCGCCACCCCGTACAGATTGCTCAGCGCCAGCACCCAAGCCCCCGGCTCCAACACCACCGGCTCCAGCTTAAAGTGCGGATAACCTTCACCGGGGAGCTTCAGCAGGGCCATCTCCAACCGGGGGTCGGCTCCCAGGAGCTGCGCCTCCACCCGACGCCCGTCGGCCAGGTGGACAATCAGATTGTCCGTGTCCAGCACATAGCTCCACACGGTCAGCACATGACCTTCTGGAGAGATGAGAATGCCGCTTTGGTAGTGTTCCAGCCCTCGGAACCCACCGGCTCCGTAGATTTTGACCACCTTGGGATGTACCTGACTGACCAGTTGGGTCAGGGGTTGTTGGGCAGAGAGGCTGGAGGCAAGTCCCCCAAGCACCCACACAGCCACAACTCCCCACCACCAGTTTTGGCATCGTTTGGGTTTCATGGTTTCAGCGCTGTTGGATTTCCACCTGGGTCCATTTGAACACTTGATAGACATCATCTCCGTAGTGGACTTCCCAGCGATGGGGGATCAAGCGCCCTTGCACCCGACGGTAGTCGTCAAAGTAGATTTCGCAAGGGTCGCTTTGATCGTCGGCAAACATTTCCAGGGCCAGGATGCGTCCGTCTTGAGGGTGGACATAGACTCGGGTTTCCACCCCTCCGTGCAATCCGACCAGGCAATCCACCAGCCCTGGGTGCCCTGGAAGTGGCACCGTGCCCCAGTAGTACATCCCACCAAAATGCTCTATGCGTTGACAAAGCAAGCGTCGCCACAGGTACAGGGCCTGCACCAGCCCTCCACTGCCAGGGGGGGAGAGTTGCTGGGTGAGATTGGGTTCTTCCTGATTGATTTCCAAGGAAGTAGTTCCACCAGGCAGGATCAACTGGACCCGATCCGTTTCCAGCACCACTTGGGCTTTTAATCCACCGGGGATTTCGCCTGCGAACGCCCAGCGGCTGGAGGGCGAGAAGTGGCCCAGCTTGTCCAGCAGTTTTTGCACCCGCTTTTGTTCCAGGCGGTTGAAGTAGTAGTTGGCGAACCCGGGTCGGGCTTCGTAGTGCTTGGCCACCACGGGGGGGAGTTTGGGGGAGTGGTGGTCATTGGGTTTTTGGGGTCCCGGATTTGGCCCAGGACGCCGACGACGCTGAAGTCGTTGTTGCAGCTCACCGGGCCGATGCGCCCCTTGCAACCGAACCAGCACCGTCCATTGCTCTTCTTGGCGCCGGAACACCAGCGGCACACGCCACCCTCGGGGCAAGGTGCCCAGGATGTTTTTGTAAGCGTTCGTGGATGTGATCCTGCGTCCGGCAAACTCCACCAGTTCGTCCCCGTAGCGCAGCCCTCGTCGATAGGCGTCGGAGCTTTCCAGAATGTCGGTCACCACCACGCGTCCGTCCGGGTCGGTGCCTACGGTGGCTCCCAATTCGGCATGGTCCACGATGCGTCCGCTGCGCAAGTAGCCCAGGAAGTTCTTGATCTGGTTGATGGAAATGGCATATCCCACTCCCACATTGACCCGCCCCCGCTTCTCAAACGAACCTCGCCCGTTGATACCGATCAGTTCTCCTTGCATGTTGAACAACGGGCCACCACTGTTGCCGGGGTTGATCGCCGCGTCGGTCTGAATGCAGTCGGCATATTCCAGCAGAGTGCCGGCCGGATACTGATAGCGGTGCACGCCGGAGATGATTCCGAAGGTGACCGTGGGCTGGAAATCGGTGGCCAACAGGAACGGATTGCCCACGGCAAAGCACCACTGGCCCACTTCCACCTGGTCGCTGTCGCCCAAGGGCACGGTCGGAAAATCCTCCCGGCCCAACAGCTTAATAAGCGAAACATCTCCTGTGGGATCAACACCCACGATCACGGCGTCGTAGATATTGCCATCCGGCAGTCCGCATTTCATCGCCACTCCGGCTCCGGAGGTGACATGGAAGTTGCTCAAGGCGTAGCCGTCGGGAGAGATGATCACTCCGGAGCCTCCGCCGCGTCCGCCGGGGCCGAAAATGGCAATGGTGGCCGCTCGGGCACGGCGGATGACTTCAATGCGCCGTTGCTGGTCCTGAAGCACCTGGGGTGGAACATCTTCGGCCCAGCCAGTGGCCAGACCTCCACTGACCAACACCACCAGGAGCAACCACCTGATAGCTCGGCACCACTTCACTTGATCACCCGATTCACTTGATCACCCGAAGTTGACACAAGTCCACAAAGTCGTCACCAAAAAACTGTCCGGAAGGATAGTTAACCATGATTTTCAAACGCCGCACGCCTTGAATATTCAAGTCCAAAGGGTGCGTCCGCGGGCGATCCGCCGCTGATAGGGAAAGTTTCAGCAACAGTTCGCCATCTCCCCAAATGCTCAACTCCACCGGACCTTGACTGCGTTGGACCTGATCGTCCACGCCGGCCAGGCCGCGCAGGCGCGAATATTTTCCCTCCAGGTCAAACACCAACTCGGTTCCTGCTCGCACGCCCAGTCCGGAGGTGTAAACTTTCCCGTCCAGCTTCAAAGGATATGCTGGCCCCCAACGCCCCCGACGCACCTGACGCAACAGCCGGTCTTCTTCCAAGGCCAATTTAAGCTGCTCTCGGGTGGAGGAGAAGTTGGTCAAGGGGCGAGGGTGGACCACTTGTTGGGTCGGAGTGGCGCGGTCCAAAAAAAGCACTTTGCCCAGCGAAAAGTCGGCTCCCAGCCAATACTGTTCAGGCAAAAGAACCTCCAACCCGGAAGGCGTGGTGATACGGAATCCCTTTTGGGCGTCCCAACTTACCTGGTGGGCCAGAAGTCGCGTTTGCTGTGGGGCCAAGAACACGGCTTGGGGTTCGGGAAACTTCGGCTCGCCCGCGGAGTAGAAAAGGACGGCAAAGACTTGCTTTCGGGGCAGTTGAATGGATTCCCCTTCCAGTTCCAGGGCCACAGCGTCCTGGGTGATTTGCTCCACTACGGCTTCCACAAAATCCAGAGCCTTTTGGCGGCGCAGGACCACCAGGTCGGAGGAGATTTTCAGTTGCAGGATTTCGGCCCATTGCTGTTCCAGTTCCCTTGGCACAGGGCCGAAGCGGACCCAGTGCACTTGTTTTGGCTCAAGCTGCAAGGGGTTTTGGGCCAACTTGGCTTGCAGACGGCTTCCGTCGTAAAGCACCTGATCGACGGCCAGCAGCGAGCCGTCCCGAAGCTGCATCCAGCCCGAAGCACTCCACGAAGCCGATGGCACAGGCACCGGCTTGAGCTCCAACACGCGTTTCCAGGGCACGCGGCGAGTTTGACCGCCGATGCGCAGAACTAAAGCTTCTGCTTGCCAGGCTTCCAGTTTGCCTTGGAGGGATTGTTGGTCCAGATCCAGCACCTGCACCTGCCAGGTGCTCGTGTGGAGAGCCAAAACCAGAATCGGGCTTGCCCAAATGATGCTCATTCCTGTTCGGCGACTTTGCGGAAGTATTCTTCAATGAGGCGACGGTAATGGGCGGGAAAGTTCTGACCGATCTCCTGCAAGGCTTCTTGGCGTTGTTTGGGGGGGAGGTTGCCCCAACCGGCGGTGTTGCCGATGTTTTTGCGATCCACTTGGCCGGGGCCACTTCCGCCCAAGATGGCCGAATCTGGAGCGGGCGAGGAGGACCGGTTGCTTCCCCCAGAAGCGCCCCCTGCTTGCTGCTGCTGTTGTTGACGCTCCAGCTCTTCAATCATTTTGTCCAAAGCGGCGATGATGTCGTCTTCGCGTCGGATGACGCGCCGTCCAGCCCGACCCAAGTCCAAACGACGCTCCACATCGCGCATCCATCGGGCCACTTCGTCCAGGGAACCTTCGCGCATCTGCTTCAGATCTTCATGCATCAACAGGGCCAGTTGCCGGTAGCGACGGGGCACCCCTTCCACTTCGTGCAACAGCGCGTCCAGG
>JAJRRR010000269.1 GCA_024279285.1 Planctomycetota bacterium | reverse complement strand
CCAACGACGAATGGCCGCTTCCAGTTCTCTTTCCAGTCGGTCTAGAGCTTCCAGGGCTTCCTGCTGACGGCGTTGAAGTTCCTGGATGAGTTCCAGCCGAGGGCGTCGAGGCATGGGCAGCTTCTCCTGAGCAAGCAACTAGGGCAGTTCAAGTGTGGGAATCGGCACCTTTGGGGGACAAGGGTTGGCAAAACCCAGGGCATCGCGTCCATTTGCCCAGGTTTCCAGGTTTCTCATATCCGAAGAAATCCCTGGCAAGTCCGGCTGGTGCCGCAAGTTGCGCTCCCCAGAAGGGTCTCCTTTTCGGACACTTGGAAGTCCCCTATGGATGAACAAACAGGAAAGTTTGCGTGCAAGAACCTTCCGGTTGCGGCAAGCTAAGTAAGTGATGAGCCTTCAGGAAGATTCGCCAGCGGGCCGGCGCCATTGCTTGGCCGGAGAGCCAGACGGCCAAGTGCGAGATCACCTTCGTTGGTTGCGAAGCGTGATTTGGGCCCGACTGCGCGAACCTGAGGCCGTGGAAGAAGTGCTCCAGGAAGTGCTGTTGGCCTATGCCCGGCACCGGCCTGAGCAGCACAACGGCCAACTGGCTCCTTGGCTTTATCGCGTGGCGGTGCGGCAGTGTTTGCTGTACCGGCGTCGTCAGGCCAGATGGCAACGGCGTCAGCGCCAGGCCCAAGTCCAAAGGACCCGCACCCAGCCCCAGCAGGAGCGAGGATTGGACCCCCTGCAGTGGCTCCTGGCCCAAGAACGCCGCCAGTTGGTTCGCCAAGCCCTGGAGCAACTTCCTCCTCGAGATGCTCAGGTGTTGTTGATGAAGTATGCCGATGGGCTCAGTTATCAGCAAATAGCCGCTCGGCTTGGGGTTTCCCAAGCCAGTGTTGAATCCCGATTGCACCGTGCCCGAGCCAAAATGCGCAAACTCCTAGCCCGACTCCTCCCGGAACCCTCACAAGGGTAAAACGCCTATGCACGACCACCTTACCCTGCAACAGCAACTGGACCGATTGGCCGATGGCGAGCTGTCCTTGCAGGAGCAACGGGAACTGTTCCGCCACCTGGATGCCATCCC
This sequence comes from Planctomycetota bacterium, assembly GCA_024279285.1. GTDB lineage: Bacteria > Planctomycetota > Planctomycetia > Pirellulales > S012-138 > S012-138. The sequence goes on along the minus strand of JAJRRR010000269.1, from coordinate 8,073 downwards.
TGATGGGTGGCGCCGCTGTGCTTTGGCGTTGCTGGAGGCTCAAGCCTGGCAGCAAGAGCTGAAGGCTGTCGTGGACCAGCCCGGGAGCCCGAAGCTCCCGGCTCCAGCACCCGCTTCGGCCACGAGAACTCGGTCCTGGACGGGACAAATGTGGTCCGTGACGGCGGCGGCAGTGTGTTTGGTGTTGGGATTCGTCTTGGGCCAGAGCAACTTGTGGCAAGGCCCCAAAGTGCCCGAAGCCCCCTCGAGTCCCTCCTCCGTTGCCCAAAGCTCTCCCCTGCCCAGCTCCTCCGAACAAGAAACCAATACGGGACAGGAGAGCATGCCGGATTCGTCCTGGGGAGCTTGGGCATGGCAAGAGCCAGGACCAGAAGGGCAACCGGTTCAGCGCGTGGTGGCCGATCCGCTGTTGGTGGAACCCGATGGCCCACCCCTGCTACCTCAACAGTTGTTCCCCTCTGATGTGCTGCGTGCTTTGAAAGCTCTAGGGCACGAAGTGCAAGTGCGACGCCGCTGGCGCCGCGTGATCACCAATGAGGGCACTCAGGTGTTTGTGCCCGGGTACGAAGTGCGCGTGTTTCCCGTCTCTGACCCTCAGTTCCAGTAGTTCCAAGGAGAAAAGGCCATGCGAGCTGCACTTTCCGTCATGACGCTGGGAACCGTGGTTTGGTGCTTGGCCACGGAAGCTCAAGCTCAAGTACCGTTTGGGTCCGGGCCTTCCGAAGAGTACTTCATCGGCGTGCAATGCTCCCCGGTGCCCGAGTTTGTACGCAGACACTTCCTGGAGAATCAGCCAGGTTTGCTGGTCCAGGAAGTGGTGCCGGAATCGCCTGCGGCCAAGGCCGGCATTGAGTCTGGGGCGGTGCTGCTTCGGGTAGGAGATCAGCCATTGCGAAGCACCCAGGAGCTTCGCCGTGCAATTCAACAAAGCCAAGGCAAACCACTTACGCTGCTGATCTGGCAAAAGGGAAAGAAGCAGGAAGTTCAAGTCACTCCGGCCAAGCGGCGGCACTTTGTCCCCGTGCCCGGAGGATTCCCCCTAGGGCCTTCCGGACGACAAGTGCCCAAGGATGTGCACATTCACATAGAGCGTCATCCGGATGGAAAAATTTCCATCCGCGTTCGCCGAGGGGACCAGACTTGGGAAGCCACGGCCGACACCCTGGAGCGGCTTCCTGCTGAGGTGCGTTCTTGGGTAGGTGCAGTTGCTCGCCGCTTGAGCGCCCAAGGGAGGCCGGGGCCTTGGCCCTTTGATTGGCAACCGTTTCCACTCCTTCCCCCCGGAGGACGGTTTTCGGGATTTCCGGAGGGTCCGTCCCCAGCTCCCGGTCCGGAGGTTATGGATCAACTCCAGCAACTCCGCCGTCAGCTCCAGCGGCTCCAAGAGCAACTTGAACAACTCCGCCACCAGGTGCAAAACCTGCGCAAAGGGTAAATCTTGGCGGACAGCTAGCGGTGCTAGCCCTCAGGTGGGAAGAAGGGGGCAAGCTTTCGTGCGAATGGGCACTCTGGTGGCCGATACCATTGTGTACACCACCCCCAAAGAGCGGTAAAAGTGGCCCAGGATTTTTCTCGCATCCTGGCGCCAAATCCCTTATGGTATAAGTGGTTGCGAGCACCCCTTCTTTCCACCACCTGAGGTGACTGATGCGGTTGCTGGGCATAACTGACCTGCACGGACAGCAGGACATGCTGCGTCAGATCCTTCACCACGCTGGTGCGGCGGATGTCATTCTTTTGGGGGGGGACTTAACCAACTTCGGCACAGCTCTGATTGCGGTCAAAATGGTAGAGATCGCCCAAGCCACCGGGGCTCGGGTGCTGGCCGTGGCCGGAAACTGCGATTCCCCGGAAATCGACAGTGCCCTGCGACGCCTGGGGGTTTCGCTGTTCCACCAAGGAGTGGTGATCGAGGAGGTGGGATTTTTGGGCGTTTCGGCCATGCCCCCTTGGCACGGCACGATGTACGAACTGAGCGAGGACCAAATTGCCCAAAGCCTCCAAGATGGTTGGCACCAGGTTCAGGAGGCTCCGGTGCAGGTGGTCGTTTCTCACCCACCCCCTTATGACACCCCTGTGGACCTTACGGCCCGAGGCGAACATGTAGGCTCTCGGGCACTACGGGAGTTTATTCTGGAGCATGAACCGGCGTTGGTGGTATGTGGGCACATTCACGAAGCCCGCGGAGTGGCCCAATTGGGATCCACCGTGGTGGTCAACTGCGGACCGGGCATGGACGGTCGCTATGCTGTGATTGATTTGGAACCGGATGGGACGGTGAATGTGGAGCTTCGTCGGGCTTAGCGGCCCCAGCGAAAAAACACCCGCAGGCTCCCTGTGCGTTCAAAGCCCACGCTTGCATAAAGCTTTTGAGCAGGTTGATTGCGGCCATCTACGGCCAGAACCATTCGTTGGGCTTTGTGTTGCCGGGCCACGGCCAAAGCATGCCGCACCAGGATCCGCCCCCAGCCCTTGCCTCGCTCCTGCACCACCACGCCTACATACATCAACTCCCAAGTCCCCCCTGGCCGGAAATCATGACTGGCCAAAAGCAACATGCCCAAGGGCTCTCGTCCGGGGAGACGCAGCACATACCAAAACTCCCGCCCCGATGGTGAGCTGGCCTCATAGGACCGCAACACTTCCTCAGGGTCTTCCCGCCCCTGAAGCTCAGGAAAATCCAATCCTTGGCGGCAAGTTTGGACGAAAAGTCGTGTCAGTTCTTTCCAAGAAAATCCTTGGGCCGAAACCACAGCCTGTTGATTGGCGCAGGCAAATTCGGTCATGGCTTCCGTTCCGGCTTCCCAGCGCTGCACTTCCGAAATGGGTTCAAAGTTCCACCTCTGGAGCCATGCCGCCCACGGTTTTCCCGGTTTGGAAAGCAGGGCTTGCCAGAGCTTGGGGCCTTTGGGGCCAATGTGGCGATCAAGCCATTGAGCTACTTGCTTCAGCGTTTCCTGGGGGCATTCCTGACACTCTGCTTCGGAGCCAAGCAGAGCCAGATGGACCACTCCGCGGCTTGCCGAAAGGCTCTCTAGTCCCAGGGCCCAGACGGGCCGGTCGTCCTGGAAGACCACTAGCGTGGACATGCCGGCTTTTCCAGACCAAGGCACTCGGACCGAGACAGACTCCAGCCTGGACAAAAGTCCGGTTTGTTGGGTGGTGTGGATGTGCCACTTGCCGCAGGGAGTCATAGCCATCTGGCGAAAAACTCGGTTGTGCCGATCCTCAACGCAAACGAGCCTTGCCTCCGGGGGCAAGGCTCGTCTTGTGGTGGTTTTCAACTCAAAGGGGCTTGAGTGGGAAAGCTACACCGGGCGCACCACCGAAGCCCGAGGGCCTCGCCCGCCCCGGTTGTCCCGATCCAGCTCGTACTCCACATGCTGACCTTCATACAGGTCGTCAAACCGCGCGTCGGTGACAGCCGAGAGGTGGAAAAACACATCGTGCCGTTCACCGGAGATGAAACCAAATCCCCGATCCGTCACCAACTTCTTGATGACCCCCTGTTGCATGACACAAACCCTCACACACACAAACGCAGGACTGACCGATTTCCCGGTTCCCTGTGTTCACCCTAAACACACGGCCAGGGCAGGGGGTGCAGCAGAACCACCGCAGAAGAGCCAACCGCCTAACGCAGAAGCCCGCAACCACTGTGATCCCAAAGCAGCTCCCAAACCCACCGGGGATCAGTCCTCAGGAAAAACCACTGCCTTTATCCTAGCCCCCTGGCCAAATATGGCAACGCGAATTCCAGGATTTTTTTGAAAAACATCCCAACAAGCTAATGAGATAAAAGAACTGCAAAGCCCAAAAAGCAACGGACCAAGAGTGGTTTTGGAAGAAAAGAGCCAAAGGGAACAACTTCAGCACTTGCATCTCGCTGCTGCCACTATTCGGAGTTTGGAACAGGAACAAAAAGCTTTCTACGGACAACCTAAAGCCTTCTTGCCGACCTTGGCTGAAGTACAATGGCCGGGTAAAGCAAGTTGGGGGCGCACCTGAGGGCCAAAACCACGGGCTGGGGCTTTTCCCAAGTCCCCTAGAAACTTAGGCTGGAAAAACGCGGCAAAAGCGTATCCGTTGCTTGCACCTGGAAACACGAAAGGTGAGTTAAAAATGCCTCAGAGCCGCAATGCTGCCTGGATTTTTCCCCTGATGGTGCTGAGCTTTCTCGGGAGTTTGTTTTCTCAGGCCACAGCTCAAGAGATCCCGCACAATCAGGACCGCCCTCCAGGGCCAGCGCTTTCGCCCCAGGAAGCCATTGCCCGAATGAAAGTTCCCCCAGGGTTCGTCGTGGAGTTGGTGGCTGCTGAGCCTCAGGTGGTCAATCCCACGGCCATGTGCTTTGACGCCCAAGGACGCATCTGGGTGTGCGAGTCGCTGGAGTATCCACGCCGCAGCGCAGGACCGGGGCGCGATCGGATCAAAGTGCTGGAAGACACTGACGGGGATGGACGCGTGGACCGCGTGCGTGTGTTCGCCGAGGGACTGAACATCCCCTCGGCTATCGCCGTGGGCTACGGAGGCGTTTGGGTGGCCAACAGCCCGGATATCCTGTTCCTGCAAGACACCGATGGCGATGGGCGAGCTGACCGACGCGAGGTGGTGGTCACCGGATTTGGAAGACACGACACCCACGAACTGCCTAACTCCTTCACCTGGGGACCGGACGGGTGGCTATATGGACTCAACGGGGTGTTCAATCCTAGCCGGATCAAACAAGGCGATCGGGAATACCGCTTCACCTGTGCCATGTTTCGCATCCATCCCCGCACCCGACGCTTTGAACTGTTCGCCGAAGGCACCAGCAATCCCTGGGGAATTGCTTTTGATCCCTTGGGCAATGCGTTCGTCAGCGCCTGTGTGATTGACCACCTGTGGCACATCGCCCAACGCGGCTACTATGTGCGCCAAGCAGGAGCTTATCCGCCTTTTACCTGGCGCATTGGTTCCATCGTCAATCACCGGCATCAGAAGGCGGCCTACTGTGGGCTGCACTTTCTGGAAAGCGATGTCTATCCTGAGCCGTTCAACCGGTTGCTTTACATGGGCAACATTCACGGCAACTGCATCAATGTGGATCGCCTTCACCGTCGGGGGAGCACCTACCATGCCACTGCCGAGCCTGACTTCCTGGTGGCCAACGATGCCTGGTTCATGCCGGTGGATCAGAAGACCGGGCCTGATGGATGCCTCTACATCCTGGATTGGTACGACCGCTACCACTGTTATCAAGACGCCAATCGGGATCCCAAGGGGATAGATCGTCTGCGGGGCCGGATTTATCGGGTGCGGTACAAGAACGCTCCCCGTCGCGTGGGATTTGATCTGGAACGCCTCTCTAGCCAAGAACTGATGCGATACCTGGAAGGCCCGAACGACTACTTTTACTGGACGGCTTTGCGGATTTTGCAGCAGCGTGATGATCCGTCGGTTCGGGAACAGCTTCGCCGCTGGGTGTTGGACTGCAAACGACCGCTGGCGGTTCGGCTTCGGGCGTTTTGGGCTTTGATCGGCACCGGGCATGTGGATTGGGAGTTTCTACTCCAGGTGTTGGCCTTGGAGGAGTCGGCGCTTCGAGCCTGGGGAGTTCGGGCGGCGGGAAACCTGGTCCCTGTGCCCGACCCGGTGGCACGACGCGTCGTCCAACTGGCCCAAGATCCTCAGCCCGATGTGTTGCTTCAGGTGGTCGTGGCCGCCGAAAAAATGGAGCAAATCCCCCTGGTGCCCACTCTGGTGCAAGTGCTGAACCATTGCGGTTCTGACTCCCTGGTGCCGCAAATCCTCTGGCAAGTTTTGCATCCTCATTTGGAACAGCATGCAGGAGAGTTTGCTCAGTTGGCAGTGGAGCACCGGCTCTGGCGCACCGAGGGCTTTCGTCGCATGTGGCCCTATCTGCTCCAAAGGCTTCTGGCCCGACCTGTTCAGCATCAGGCTTTGGGCACCTTGCTTCGCGCGCTGCACGAGCACCGGCAGGAGTCGGCCGTTTCGGGGATGATCGTTCCGGCAGTGGAGCAAGTGGCCCGGGCCTCGCAGTCGGGCGAGCTTTCCCCACAAGAAGTAGCTCAACTTCAACGGGAACTTCTGCCACTTTTACGCCGGTGGATGAAGGAATCTTCCGGACGACTCCGCACTGGCTCTTTGTTGCTTGCTGCCACCTGGGACGATCCTCAAGGAACCGAAGCTGCCCAAGCTCTGGTCCTAAGTGCCGACGCTGCGGACGAAGACCGCGCTGCGGCATTCGAAGCCTTGGTCAGCACTGGCGAGCCTCAGGTGATCAAACTGGCTCAAACAGTGCTTGAGCAAAAGAAAAGTCCCCGAGAGTTAAAGGCCCGAGTGCTGCAAGCCTTGGGTCAGTTGGACCGCCCCGAGGTGGCTCTACTCGTGCTGAACTTGTATCGGGAACTGGAACCCTCCCTGCAAGCCCAAGCGGTGCAGTTGCTGGTTCAGCGTCGCCGGTGGACCATGAAGCTGCTTGAGGCGATCGGCTCGGGGCGAATTCCCCCGGCAGCCCTGAGTGCTACCATGGCTCAATCCATCGTGGCCCGAGGCGATCCCGAGTTGGTGAAACTGCTACGCAAGCACTGGGGCACAGTGCGCACCCAACGCGATCCGCGACGCCAATTGGTGGTGGATCAGATGCGCTACTTTATCCGTCGCCACCCGGGCGATCCGCGTCGGGGAGAAAAGGTGTTCGCCAAGCTTTGTGGCCAGTGCCACAAGCTGTTTGGCCAAGGCCAAGAGGTGGGACCCGATCTGACCGCCAACGGACGCAACTCTTTTGATCAGTTGTTGTCCAATGTGTTTGATCCTTCGCTGGTAATTGGGTCTGCCTATCAGGCTCGCACCGTGGTGACCGACCAGGGCCGGGTGCTCACCGGACTGGTGGTGGAAGATTCCCCACGCCGTGTAGTGCTGAAGCTCCAAGGGGGCAAGCTGGCGGTGATTCCTCGGGAGCGCATAGAAGCCATGCAACTGAGCCGACTCTCCATGATGCCCGAGGATGTGGAAAAACAACTCTCTCCGCAGGAGATAGCTGACCTGTTTGCCTATTTGGTGCTGGACCGCCCGCCGCAGGATCCTCAGGCCCGACGGCTCCCTGGGGTTTACGAAGTTCAGCCCCAACAGACCAATGATCCCAGCCGGTTTAATCGCTTGCTGGCGGAAGTGGCTCCGGGTTGGGAGTGCTTGGGATCGGGTTTTCGAGGAGTGGCGTTGCTTGCCCAGTTCCGAGGGCGACGGATCGTGGTACGCACCCATCCGTTGGCCCAACATCGCCCTTGTGTGCTACGACGCAAGTGCGATCTGCGCAAAGCCCGCACAGCCCGACTACGCATCGGCGTAAGCTGCCTGCCCAAGTGCGACTGGCTCTTGGTGATTCATGCCCAAGGGCGAGAGCTTGCCCGATTCCCTGTCTCCGACGAAACGGTCAAAAACGGCTGGCTGGATGTCGAGGTGGACTTGAGTCAGTTTGCCGGCAAGCAAGTGGTGGTGAAGCTGGAAAATCGTGCCCTGGGCCGGTGGTGGGGAGAATTCGGCTTTTGGCACCATGTGGAGCTGATCACCGAGCCTCCGCAGGACATCATCAGCCGGGCGGCATTGCTCAAGCAGCAGTCGTCTTCGCCAGAGCTTGGCCAAGGGAAAACTTCCCCCTCAGCGGTTTCCCCACAGCCAGCCTCAGTTCGCTCGAGGTGATGGATCATTCCTTTCCCGGCCAACTTACCAAACCGGTTAAACGGAACAAGGTGTGCCCAAAAATTAGGCACATCTTGGCTCCCATAATTTGTCCTAACTTGCGGGCCGATTTTCTTTTTGTTGCAACATTTTTCAAAATAACATCTTACTGCAAGCGCCAAAGCTACGGCAGCCTCGTTTTTTACAGGAACAGCTTACGAAAACCCCAAATTGCACACTTTTTAAGCTTTGTTGCACGCAATTTATACAACTTCTGAAGTGTCGCCTTTCCGAATATGTTCAGATGCGTCAAATGGCTTTTCAGTAAGTTCATTTCACATAAATACTTGCGTCTTATTTGCTTTTTCTATGCTAGAATTGGCACTATGCTTG
>JAJRRR010000268.1 GCA_024279285.1 Planctomycetota bacterium | reverse complement strand
TCTGCCTCGGTTGATTTCTCTGGAGTTGAGTGCCTGTGGGCTCACCGGAGAGCAACTTTCGGCATTGGCACAATTGCGGTGTGAATCCTTGGACCTGGCGCACAATCCCATCTCCAGCGAAGATGTGGCTGCTTTGGTGCCGATGTCCAGTCTCAAGCGCCTGGATTTGTCGTTCACCGCCGTAAATGACGAGGTGGTGCCGCATTTGCTCCAGATGCCCCAATTGGAATGGGTTATTTTGACCGGCACACAGGTGTCCCAACAAGCCGTAGATCAACTAGAGCAACAGGGAATCTTCGTCACGGATGACTAGTCCCGCTGACCTCGGAACAGAAGCACCCACAGGAAACTCGCTGTGGGTTGGCGTGCCGGAGTGCTCATTCAGTCTGAGGGTTCCAGCGACGGATGTCCCGATGCAGTTGACGCAGGGAAACTTTTTGCCAGGGGATGTCTTCCAATCGGCGGTGGGCCAGTTCGGGCAATTGCTCCACCTGGATGCGCTCCAACTCTTGTTCCAAAGCTACGGCCCAAGGCGGCAGTTCTAGACCTGTGCCCTGATAGCTCTCCAGCAACTCCTCGATTTGCTCTTCAAACTGGGAAAGCCACTGTTGTTTTTCCTCCCCGGAGGCTTTTTCGTCCATAAGCAGTGGGAGCCAGGCTGCCACTTGATCAATCTGCAACGGGGCCAGAAATCGCTCCCGAAGCAGTTCTTCCACGCTGGTCAGCTTCATACCGTAGCGGCGGACCAGTTCCTCATAGGTACGCAAGTGGCGCTGGGCAGCGGATTGAGTTCGCTGCTGCAACATGTTGCGCCACCAAGCTGCCACGGCATGTTGCTGATGCTGGACCAGCACCTGGTGAATCACCACCAAAGGGGTCAAGTCCCAGGCTTGACGCTGATAAGCCACCTTGACCCGAAGGAAGTCCAGGAACATGTAGAGCAACTCGCCCCGATCCGACTGGATGGTGGTGTGGTTGTAGTCGTTGTATTCGGCGTAGTTTTCCAAGACGGTGTGGACGATCAGGTCCAGGATCACCGCGGCTCGTTCCAAGGGGATGTCGCGGTCCAGGGCCGAGGCCAATTGAGGCAAAGATTCCTCTCCTTCTTCGGCCAGGCGGCGCAGTTGACGCAGGTAATTTCGGGTCCCTTGCCGAGCCACCGCCCGAAGGTTCCCATCGCTTAGGAAAAGCGGGGTGAACAAGTCCTTCCCATAGCGTCGCACAAACTCCACCAGTTCCCGCCATGTGACTTCTTGAGCGTCCAGGGCTTCCAGCACAGAGATACGGAGGGTGTGGGCATGGTGGACCCAAAGCTTCACCAATCGTTGGGAAAGGGTATCTAGACAATCCACCAAGGGGGATTGTTCCGGGGGAAGGTCGGAGGCTCCTTCCGCTTTGGCCGCCCGAACCAAGGCTTCTACCATGTGTTGGCATCCGAAGCTAAAGAGCCGGTCAAACTCACTGATGGCTCCGCGACCGGGCATGTGGTTGCTTTCCATGGCTTTGGCCAACTCCAGCAATCGTCCGGCTTCAGCCAGCAGACCAAGCCGAGGCAAGGCCATCAGCAAAGCTCGCAGCAAGCCATGCACCAGTCGCACTTGAGCCAGTTGGAACGGGTCCCCGCCCCGCTCCAACGGCAAATACAACAAGGGGAGTTTTGCCAGGGCTTCCCGAAACTGGGGCATGGCCTTGCGCAAGGCGGGAGCGTCTTGAGCGTTGATCAGGGCCACCACCCGGGTGGCCTGCTGCTGCCAGCGAGGAAGTTTTTCCTGCTCCGAGGATAATCCTGGCATGGATTGCAGCTTGATCCGCGCCCAACGCATCATCACCAGCACTTGCACCACCTGTTCCAGCAACCCTTGGCGGATGGACTGCCGACGATCAAACTCAGCCATGGCCAGGGGGTCCACGGAGCTGGGTTTTTCGATAGGATAGTGGACCAGTTGTTCCACCAGTTGGTGCAATCGCTGGTGGTAGTTCTCTGCTTGACGAATCCAGGAGAAGATGTGGTCTTGGACTTGTTGCACTTGGGGGGCTTGGGCCACCGAAGCGCCCAGGCTCCACAACTCGGCCATGGTGCCGAAGAACATCAGGCTGTGGCGGATTTGTTCGCCCAGCAGTTCCAATTCAAAGTCGCTGGAGGAGGGTTCGGTTCCGGGGTCCACTTCGCCTTCCACGCCGTCCCAGGCCGAATCCCGAAACACCACCCCTTCATACGCCGCAGCAAACAGGTCTTCTTCCTCGGAGGTTTCTTCTTGTTGGGGAGGCGAAGGGGAGGATTGGGCCAGCAAGTCGGGCACCCGAGCCCGGTGCTCCCCGTTGGCTTCCAAGTAGTCAAAAAACCGCACCACTTCGCGCCAGGTGCGTTGGGGATCTTCGGAGGTCTGCCGACGCAATTGGTTCATCCAGTAGAAAGCCAGGGGAGTAAAGGCAAACTCTCCTTCCTGCAGCGGCACATCTTCTCGGCTCAGCCAGTGCATCAGCAGCGCCATGGAGGCCCGAAGGTCCCCATGGTCCAACAGGGTTTTCACCACCCGGGCGTAGGCTTTGGGGGAGCGGAACTTTTGGGCATGGGGTTGCCAGAAGGCGACATCTCCGGCGGCCGAACCGGCTTGGTGCCAGGCGGCCAGTGCTTGGGCCACCTGGTCGGCCGATCGGGCCGCTTCCTCCCCGGAGAACGAAACCACCTGCTGCACGCTGGTGGTGCCAAACTGATCCCACCACGCCGCCAAAGCATGAGCTTGGGCCGAGGCGGCCTGATGCAGTTGGGGTCGTTGGGCCACAGCCGCTTCGCTTTCCAACTGACCTAATAGCTGAAACAACCACTCCATCAAACCCACCAGTTGGTCAATCCGATAGTCGTACACGGCGCTTTCAGGGGTGTGGAACAGGGGGAACTGTCCCCCAAAGCCCAGCACATTCCAGGGGTCCATCAACGCGCCACATTCCACCCCCCGGTGCAGCACATCTTCGGCCTGTTGGAGCAACTGATGAGCCTGGTCCAACTCTCCGCGGCGGAGGGCCAGTTGGGCTGAAGTGAGCAGGCAATCGAGCTGTCCACGGATTCGGGCCGAAGCGGGGCGCAGACGCTTCCACTGTCGGGCACTGGCTTCCGGATAGCCCATCCGGCTCAGTAGTCGGGCCAGGAAAGTGCGTTGAAGCTGTTGGGCCCGATAACGCATCAACGCTTGATTGAACCCCTGTCGGGCGGCGGCGAAGGGCTGATGGCGTAGTTGGGCTTCGCGGCGCAGACGCTGTCCATGTTCTCCGGGAACTTGGCTCAACAAGTGTTCGTAAAACCGGTCCCGAAGCTGAGCAATCCGCGGCACCAGTTGGGGCAAGGTGACACTGGAGTCGTAGCATCCTGGACCCCATCCCGAAGTGGCAGAGCCCATCAAGATCGTTCCAGCCAGCACTGCTGCTGCTTCAAAAAGCAACTCCTCCGGATCTCCTGGCTCCTGCAAGCGTTCCATCAGTCCCTGCAAAGTCACATCCGTGATCACATAGCGGCGGTAGTAGCCTTGGTTGTCAATGCAGTGGGGGTCCCATTGGCCGAATTGATAGTTGAGCCTTCGGGCCACCGGATGTTCAAAGTCAAAGGCTCTTGGATCCACGGCCAGTTCGTCCAGTCGGTCCAGGTCCAAGCAGGCTTGGTCCAGGATTTCTTCGGGGGTGTTGCGGAGGATTTGCAGGGCCAGCTCCACCACGCGCTGATAAGGGCCCCAGGCCGTTCCCACCTCACGAAAGTACAACGGCAGCGGGCACACCCATTCGTGGGCGTAGGGTTGCATTTGGCGACCGTTTTCCAGGACGGCCACGGGCCGATAGCCGATGAAGCAATTGAGTCGTTCCAGGGCGGCTTGGGCCACTTGATCCGGAGCGTCCCAGGGAGGACCTTCTTGCAGTACGGCTTCCAACGCCTTGACCAGAAAAAACGGCACAAACAGCTCCTGGTCTTTCAAATGACCCAGCAGGTCCCGATGAAACTCCCGATAAAGAGGCAACAAGTGACCGAAGGTGATTTTGAGCACGGCTTTGGCTTGTTCGGGATCGGCAAAAGCTGAGTCGGACTGGGCCAGATGGTCCAGTTGGGCGTGCAGTTCTTGGGGGAGACGGACCCAGGGCTGAGCATTCTGCTGAGCCACTGCGGCATAAAGCTGATTCCAGTCCCGACGGAATTGGACATCGGGCGTGCCGGAGGAAAAGTTCAAATAGCCCAGCACGCGGACCATCGCCCCTTGGTGTTCTTGTCCCAGCCGTGTGCTCATCCTTTGCTGCTCCTGCCAGCGTTGGGGGCCATCCTACGCCTCCCCTTCTAGTTGGTCCACCCGGATGCTTTCCCCCAGACTGGATTCGGTGG
>JAJRRR010000267.1 GCA_024279285.1 Planctomycetota bacterium | reverse complement strand
CTACTTGATCTCGGTCGTGGCAGGCCAGTTTGCCGCGTATCGCCAGGAATATCGCCAAGGGGATCGGGTCGTGCCGGTCATTTCTTATGTGCCTCCGGATCGGCTCCAAGACGCCCCACGCAGTTTCCGCCGCACTCCCGAAATGATGAAGCTTTTTGAGCAGTGGACCGGTTACCCTTATCCTTGGCCCAAGTATGCTCAAATCTGCTGCGACGAATACGGGGGCGGGATGGAACACACCTCGGCCACCACCTTGACCTTGGACACACTCCACGATGAGCGAGCCGCCCTGGATGTCAGCTCCGAGCCGCTGGTGGCCCACGAACTGGCTCATCAATGGTTCGGCGACTTGGTCACTTGCAAGGATTGGGCCGAGCTGTGGCTCAACGAGAGTTTTGCCACTTACTTTGCCACGCTTTGGTACGAGCACAGTCGTGGTCGGGACGAAGCCTTGTGGCGGCTGCATCAGGAAGCCCAAAGCTACATGGCCGAAGATCGTCGCTACCGCCGACCTATCGTCTGCTGGACCTACCAGCACCCCTGGAATATGTTTGATCGCCACAGCTATCCCAAAGGAGCCCGAGTGCTCCACATGCTCCGCTATGTGGTGGGCGAGGAAGGTTTTCGTCGTGGCCTTCGGCGCTACCTGCGCACTTGTGCCCACCGCACCGTGGAAACAGCCGACTTCCGCACCGCGATGGAAGAAGCCACCGGCCAAGGGCTTACCTGGTTTTTCCGGCAGTGGATTTATCACGGGGGGCACCCGCACTATCAAGTCCGCACCCTCTATCGGCCCGAACAACGAATGCTCGTGGTTCGCGTTCGTCAGGTGCAAAAGGTGGATGGACTGACTCCCCTGTTCCGCATGCCGGTGCAAATTGTCATCACCACCGACCAAGGGGTGCAGGAACACACGGTGATGGTGGACCGGGCCCAGCAGGAGTTTCAATTCCCCTGTGCCCAGCGGCCTCGGTATGTGGAGTTTGACCCTCGGGATTGGATTCTCAAGGAGCTGGACTTCCCCAAATCGGCCGAGGAACTGCTTGCCCAGTTGTCCAGTCCTCATGTGATGAGTCGCTATCGGGCGGTAGTGGCGTTGGGGAAGTTGCGAGAAGACCCTCGGGCTCGGGACGCACTGGTGCGAGTGTTGCGTCAGGAGAAGTTTTGGGGGGTGCGTCAGACGGCGGCAGCTCAGTTGGCCCGATTCGCTGGGCCCCAAGTGGCCCAAGCCCTGCAACACGCCGCACTCAACGACCCTCACAGCCGCGTGCGACGCGAAGCCCTAAAGGCCCTGCGAAACTTCAAAAGTCCCCAGACGACCCAAGTGCTGCTCCAAGCCATCGCTCAGGATCGCTCTTATTACGCGGTGGCTCAGGCTTTGCGCACTTTGGCCGTGGTGGATCGTCCCCAAGCGCTGGAACAAGCCGAAAAGCTACTTGCGATGCGCAGCCATCGGGAAGTGGTGCTCCAGGCGGCGGTGAGTGTGTTGGTTCATGCGCGCGGACGGGAACTGCTGCCTCGGCTCCAGGAGCTTTTGAAGCCTCCGGTGTCGGCGGATCGCAAGGCGGCGGTGTTGCCGGCCCTGGGCCGAGCCAGCACGGGAGACCCCCAGCTTGTACCCACCCTGAGCAAGTACCTCAAAGACCCTCGCCGGAAAGTGCGTCAGGCGGCCATTCGGGCCCTGGAGGCTAACGGAACCTTGGCGGCCTTGGACGCCCTGCGTGCCCATCGGGGCCAGGAGACCCGACCGGCCATGGTCCGCACCCTGGACGATGCTATTCGTCGTCTGGAAGACCGCTCCGAGTTGCACGCCTTGCAACGCCAAGTGCAGCAGCTTAGTCGCCAATTGCAACAAATGCAGCGACGGTTGCAGCTCCTCCAGCGGACCCTGCCACGCCACAGCCCCAAGAAAAACAGGGCCAGCACCCGAGAGTAAACGGGTGGGACAGAGCGTTCGGGAGTCGCTTAAGTGTTGGAGCCGGGACGCAAACAGATTTTGGGCAAGGGGGCCGCTTTTTCCCGGCTTTCAAAAAGTGGCAGCAAACCGAACTGAATTTTGTCTCCGAAGGGGGTTCATGTTTGGGCCGCAGGGGATTTTTCTGCCCCGGCAGCAAGCCTCCAGTAGCGCATCATCCAGTAAGCCAGCAAGAAGTCGGTAGCACAGGTGGTTTGTCGGGTTCGTCGGGAGTGGACCCAACGGTGGTAAGGGTCGGCTTTCCACTGGAAGTCGTCGCTTCGTCTCAGGTCCACCCATTGGGGGGCTCGGGTCTTCAGGGCCCGACCTTCGTAAACAAACCGGTCCAAAGGGAAGTGGCGAAGCTGCTCTATCCCTTGGGCCACGAGTCGTTGGGCACGGCGGAGTTCGAATTTTCTTGCTCGGGCGGGGAGCAGATGCGGCCCAAGCACCGGGTCCCGAAGTACTCCCACCCACATGAAATTGCACAAACTGTGCCGATGAGGTTCCAAGTAGCGAGCCGTCCAATAGAGCGTGCGACCCATCTGATACACAAATCTTCCGTCCACTTCGCGCCCCTGTTTCTTGGCCGCCCAACGCTCCAACAACAAACTCACATAAGCAGCCGTGGCAACATGATTGCGATCATTGACCCCTTTGACAAAAGGGCTGGCTCCCACGCGCTGAGGCAGGATCAAGCTCCGCCAGGGGGACTCATAGTAGGCGTGGTGCTTGTGGCGGAGTCGGTGGAATTGTTGGGCCAAAGCCGAAGCGGCTTCAGGTTCGGAAGGCGGAAATGATGACCCAAGGCCACGATCATGTAGGCCACTTGGGCATTAAACGGCACACCTTGGCTGCCCACCAGCGGGGTGAGGTTCCCGTAGGGAGTGCGCTTGCCCGAGGAATCGGTGATGTGATAGTCGTGCCGGACCAGATGCAAGGCCAACTGCTGAAGGCACCATTGAGCGGAGCGACGAGCGGGAAGGGAGAGCTGATCTGCGGCCACCATCAGCAGCGTTCCCAACCCAGCCGCGGCCTGATTGTAGGTCCCCTTGGCTGCGTCTTCCCGATACCAATACCGTTGTCCATCCTCCGCCTCGTAAACCCGCTGCCCCGGCTGCTCCGGAGCCGGATGGTCCGAAACATTGCGTGCAAGCAGCCCTGGGGATCGGGTCACGGTCAAGAACAGTTTCATGCCTTCCAGCAGGCGTTCTATCAATTGCTGGGTGGACCGGTCCCGTGTCACCGCCAACTTGTACCCCAACGCCGCAAGCAAGGCTCCGTTCCAAGTAGAGCTGTCCGAGCCGGGGATCCAGCGGGGAAGCTTGCCTATCTGATCGGGCAATTCCACATAGTGATGCACCTGGTTCCAGGGCGTAAGGTGATAGCGCACGAGTTCCCAGAGGGAGTACCGGGCTTTAAGCTCCAGCGGCAGCCGCAGATGGCTCCCTTGGTAGGGGGCCAGGAGCACTCGTTGCACCCGAAGCAGCCCCTGCGGGGTGAAGTCCCGAGGCTCCAGGGGTTTTTCCCCAGGGAAGGGGTTGGGGGCAAGCAAGACGGGATCTTCCCCAGCCTGACTTTCCCAGGTCCAGAGCATCCAAGGGGCCACGGCGGCACTGCGCAACCATTGCCTGCGCCCAATGCGGTCCATGCAACTTTCCCTGCCACGCAAGGGGGAAAAGGGGATTCCAGCAGCTTGGGGCTTCCGGGGAGCTGAAATACCAACGAAGGGGCAGACGGCACAATTGCAATTTCTCTTTTCCCAGCCCTGCTTGACACATCCGCCTCAGCGTCCATACTCACGGCAAGTTGTGAACAGGGGCCGGATGGCCAGCAGTCCCCCGGCCGGATGCCATGAACCCTCGTGGTGGTGCTGTCTGTTGGGTTCTACACAAGGAGGAGCCAATCCATGCGAAGGGCCAAGATCACCATCGTGGGAGCAGGGAATGTGGGAGCCACCACCGCTCACTGGTGTGCCTCGTTGGAGCTGGGAGACATCGTGCTGGTGGACATTCCCCAAGTGGGCGACATGCCCAGGGGAAAAGCCCTGGACCTGATGCAAGCCGGACCCATCATGGGATTTGACGCCAACATCGTGGGCACCAACGGCTATGAGGAAACCCGCGACAGCGATGTGGTGGTCATCACAGCCGGAGTACCGCGCAAGCCCGGCATGAGCCGTGACGATCTGCTGGCTACCAACGCTAAGATCGTCGGCCAGGTGGCCGAGCAGATCAAGCAAACCAGTCCCAACGCCATCATCATTGTGGTCAGCAATCCTTTGGACGCCATGGTGCAGAAGGCATTTCAAGTCACCGGATTTCCACCTCAACGGGTGATGGGCCAGGCTGGGGTGTTGGACACGGCCCGATACCGCACCTTCATCGCCATGGAGCTAGGGGTGAGCGTGGAGGATGTCTCGGCCATGCTGCTTGGCGGGCACGGGGACACGATGGTGCCGGTACCCAGTTGTACCAGCGTGGGCGGCATTCCGGTCACCCAGCTCATTCCCAAAGATCGCCTGGAGCAGATCATCCATCGGACCCGATTCGGTGGAGCCGAAATCGTCAATCTGCTCAAAACCGGCAGTGCCTACTACGCTCCGGCCGCCGCCGTGGCTCAAATGGTGGAAGCCATCATCAAGGACAAAAAACGCGTGCTCCCCTGCGCCGCCTATTGCGACAAGGAGTACGGCGTGGGTGGGTACTATGTGGGAGTGCCTGTGGTGCTGGGCAAAGACGGGGTGGAGCGCATCATTGAGCTACAACTGACCGAGGAAGAACGGGCCGCGTTTGAAAAAAGCGTCCAAGCCGTCAAGCAATTGGTGGCCAAAATGAATCAGTTGCAATAGCCCCTTGGGGGGCAAAACCGGGCTTTACACACTCCCTGGCCGAGCCGGGCCGTCAAGGCCAGGCTCTTGAGACAGCAACGCTGGCGCAAGCAACTGTTCCCGACCCTGCTCCACGAGGCGACGCAAAGTGCCCAGGCAGCCCGGTGGGGCAGAGGGCAAAGAGAGTCCCACTCGGGCCAGCACCTGACTTGACCGAAACCACAACAACTGATCGTCCAGATAGTCGTACAAAAACCTCACCCGACGAAACCGCTCCACAAACCCTGCCAACGCTGGACATTCCCGGTCGGTCAGGTGCTGGACGAATCGGGCCACCTCTTGGGGCTCTATCTGGTCCAGGGCTTGGTAATAGCGTTGGGCCAGTTGGGGCTCCTGGCTGATCAAAGCCGCATCCAGCAGAAGCTCTACCAAGAGATGGGCCAGGAACGAGAGGGCGTGGGCGTGGGGCAGGTGGAGCTGTTGTTCCAGCTCCCGACGCGCCACGGCACACAAGCTCACAAACGGCGGATGCAGGTGGAACCACTGATCCTGGGCCCAGTGCCTGCGCAGGCCAAGGGCCAACCACTTCCAGCAAGAAGGCTGTGGGGGAAGGAGAGCCAAGGAAGCTGGTCGCAGACGCACCCTGGGGGACGAGGCTCGGAGCCAATCCGGCAAAGCCGTCCCGGCCACCTGCCACGGATCCTCAAGCACCTCCAAAGCGTGAGCCAGGTAGTTCAACCCCGGGGCCCTCTACAAGTCCATCCCGGTGAAGTTCGTAATCAACGACCTCAACTTCCGCCGCAACACCGAGTAGCTGAAAAACTTCTTGCCCAGCTCGTAGTTGTGGTTGACCATCTCTTCCCGGTACTTGGGATCGTTGATCACCCGACGCACTTGTTCCACCACTTTGCGCGTAATAAAGCCGTTCATGGCGATCACGCGGAATCCCTTAGGCTCAATGTCGGTGATGAAGATGGAGTATCGGTTCACCAGCACGGGCTTGCGGTAGTAGAAGGCTTCGATCAAGGCGTTGCCGAATCCTTCATAAAGGCTTGGGTAAGTGATCAAGTCGGCGTTGGCGTAGGCGTCGGCCAGGGAAAAGATTTTGCGTCCGGCCACATCCATGCGTTTTTCGCCCACTCGGGTATAGACAAACCGCAGGTCCACACCGGAGTGTTGGGCCAGTTCAATCAGGGCGTCACGATATTCCAGGCCTTCGTCCCCGGCTTCGTGCGTCACGACCAGTTTGCACCGGGGATCGTTGAGCTGGGCAATCAGACTGATGGCCAGTTCAATACCCTTTCGGGGGACGACCCGAGTGGGCTGCAAAAAGATAATGTCGTCATCGCTTAGCCCCAACTCTTTACGAAAGTCGGAAGCGTAATCGTCAATCGTAGGTGGATTTTCAAAATCCAGCACATTGGGCACCAGGACCGAGGAATTGCCCGTGCGCCAGGCCAGCTCTTGTCGGGCGGCGGAGTTGATCGTCACATGCTGAATACTGGGCAAAGACGGCGGAAACGCCATATTGAGAAAATCCTGAACGCAGTTGACCGCAAAGCGCGGCCGTTCCCAGTAAAAGTCGTGATGGTGAGCGATGGTATAAATGCCGGTTTCGGCGATGAAATGGGTCAGGGCCACGCCCAAGGGAATGTGCATCGGAATGCACAAAGCGTTTTGCACAATCAGAATGTGGATGTCAAACTTCTGCACGAACTCATAGAGGGTTTTTTTCAGCTCCTCGGCCATGTCGATGATGCGTCGGGTCAGCTCGGGAGAGCGGTGCCGACGGCCGAAGACTTCTTCGTTGATGGCCACATTCTCGCGGTCATAAAAATACGCCTTGGGCACCAGCATGCTGACTTCCGGGTCGCGGTCCAGCTTGCCGGCGTACCAGAAGCTGACATAGCGATGGTCCCAGAGCACTTGAGCCCACTTGGCACTCTCCAGAGAAACTCCGTCCGTTCCGGCGAACCGGGTGGAGACAAAACCGACATTTCGAGTGGGCTTGCTCATGGGGGCGAATCAGGCACAAGTGGGGAAGTCATGCAATTGTAACTTACGACCCAAGCTCAAATCGCGCCTGACCCAGCACCGACCAAGGAATTTGTTCCAGTCGGGTGATCCTTAGGTCCGGCTCCACCCCCTGGCAGCGCGGATCCTCCGCCCGCGGTCGGTAGCTACGCCGATCTCCGGCGAACAGGGCGGTCCACAAGCCTTGGTTGCGGGCGGGCAGGATGTCGTTGAGCATGTCGTTGCCCACATACAAGGTCTGCTGGGGCTGGATGCCCAATCGGGCCAGACGGCCCACTGCCTCCCGATAGATCGCCTCGCCTGGCTTGGCGTGGCCCAACTGGTAAGAAAACACCAACAACTGCGGGTGCATGCCTAAACTCTCCAACGACTCGCCCATCAGGGCAGGAAACAACAGCGGGGTGTAGAACTGCGAGTTGCTGATCAAGCCCAAAAAAATGCCCGCTTCCCGAAGTTGCTGCAAGACTTGTTTTGCACCGGGCATGGGCCACACGGGATTGGCCTGCACCTCAAAAGATAAAGCCAAGTGGCACCAAAACTTGTGATTTTGGGCAGTTGGGGGAAGTTGGGCGTGTCCTTGCCGGGCCAAGCCACACAGCACGCTCTCCCACACCTGGGGGACTTGCACTTCCGGGAACTCCACCCCCTGAGCACGACCTTCCTGATGCAGCCGTCGGACTTCGGCTTCGTAGTGCTCTAGCACCACTTGAACATCCACCCGAAGCTCCACCCCCAGTTGTTCCAGTGTGTCGGCCAAAGCCCGCTGCTGACAGGTCCTCTCGCCGGTGCCGATTTCCCCACTGCCACTGATAAACAGCGTGCCGTAGATGTCCCAAAGAACAGCCCTTATGCCTTCCAAGGGCTTCAGCTTCGGTTCCACCCCCGGCCAGATCACCTCCAGCGGCAAACTGGCCTGACGAATCAGCTCTACCAACTGGGGGGTGTCGCACATTGCAAACTATTCCTCTCAAATTATATGCGAATTATTCGGAACCGTTCAGGACTCAAAAACTCCTTCAGCAGCCGTTCTGCTCCCTCGTGAGGTTCCACTTGGCCGGGACAAGTGCTTAATAGCCGATGGTAGATGTCTAACAGCCGTCTTCCCGAAGGTTCAAGACTATATCGGGTCCGGACCACCTCGGCGTTCTCAGCGCAGTGGGTTGGGGCCCTTAGCCCTTGGTCCCAATCAAACAGGGGATTTCGCTCCAGAAACTCCTGGCGTCGTACAGGCTCCTGGGCCAATTGGGCCAGCACCTCGGCCTGGCTTTCGTGGTCCAGGTCGGCAAAGTCGCACCAGCCCTCAGGGGAAAGCTTTCTGCGAAGCTGCTCCTGCCACTGGGGAAAGACTTCCTCAGGAGCCAGCCCGTACTGGGCCAAGGTTCGCCGGTAGGTCGCCACCAGGTATTGCTGCCATCGGGAGTGGTCAAACCATTGGGCGTGAACTGGGACCTGGGAAGCCAGTCGGGGCCAGCGGATGCCGGCTTGGGCGAAGCTTTGGGTCACCTCGGGCAGATCCCGACCCCAAAGCTCCCGACCAAACAACGCACTTTCCAGAAAGACCATCCCAAACCCTTCGGCCACGCTGGTGTTGAGCAGGGCATCGCAGGCGGCCAGGTTTTGGGCAAAACTCAATCCCCCCTGCTCCCCACACTCAAACACCACCGGAAGACTCAGCTCTGCTGCCACGCGGCGCCAGAACTGGTATCGGGGCTTTTCCACCGGGTTCAGGGGAGCCAAAGTCAAACCCACATGCCCCCCTGGGGGAGCCATCAGGGCCCAAAGCAGCATCTCGCCTAGGTTCTTGCGGCGAATCCCACGCACCGGATAGAGCGCAAATGGCTCCCGGAAGCCAATCCCGAAGTGCCGCCGAAGCTCCTCCCGAGCCTCGTCCCGAGCCGCCAACTCCACGGAGGCCAGCACCGGATTGGGCAATAAGTGCACCCGATCTGTCCCAATCCCCGATGTGGTCAGAATCCCCCAGTCCCGATCGTTGAGCACGGCATAGTGCACATGGGCAGCCTGGGGATAGGCCCAAGCGGCTCCGGTCCCAGAGGGGGAATGGAGTGGGGCCACTGCTTGCAGGACTCGGGCATAGTTTTCCGGCCGGTAGTCTTCGGCAAAGTCGTGAATGTGCAGCAGCAGATGGTAGCCCCGTCGGGCCAAGTGAAGCACGGCCGCCGGAAGTGCTTCGTTTTTGCCCAAGCTGTGGTTGTGTACATGCACCACCGTCTGACCTGGCCGAAAACCCAACTCCCTCAGCAAATCCTCCACCTCGTGGCCCAGGCATCGTCGCTGCTCAGGGGTGGTTAGCTCCTGATAGTCCAGTCCGGGCAACTGGCGCCGAACCAGACGAACCGAACCAAGCTGACGCTCCAACTGCTCCGGCCAGCCCAAACTGCGTGGACCGCTGAGGACCAACACCTCCGTCGGCTCACGCAGCACATGGTCCAAGGCTCGCAGGTGATTGACTATCACCTGCGACACGCCGCCGCGGTTGAGATGATAGTGCACCACCACCAATTTCATGCCGGATGCGTTCCTCCCAGGGAGTTGGAGTGCCCAGGATGGCTGGGGCAGGGGGAGAGTTTAGCTTATCGCTCTCCGGGGAAGCTGACCACCGCTCAGGGGCTTCGCGGAAAGGAAGCCCATAGGCTGCCAGCCTCAGGACGCGGACCTTAGGAAGCGTTTTTCTCCTGGGCCAGCAGTTGCTGCAAGTGCTCTTGCAGTCGCCGAAGTTCCCGTTGGAACCCGCCGGAAAGAATCGGGAAGCGGCACCAGGTTTTGGGATCCAGGTTCTCGTCGTCCAGGTGGAAGCTGGGTGCGTAACGCTCCCGTTTCCACTGGTTGCGCGACCAGAGGGTAAAGAACCTTTGAACCCAAGCGGCCAGTTGCTCCAAAGAGTATTGCTTAAACTCCACCCGAAGCAGCTCAAAGCACTCCACCGGATCGCGTTTGTCGCGGATGGCCAGGCGCTCGATGGCGTCCAGCACATCGTAGGGCATGAGGTCTTCTTCGTCGGTTTGGCGCCGTTGGGGGGGACGAAGTTCAGCCGTGGGCACTTGGGCGGTGACCAGTTGCAGGGCCGGGTAGGGGCGGCCGCCTTCGGGTCCTCGGGTCTGAAGCCATTTGAGCCACCGTCGCAAAAACGCTTTGTCAATTCCGGCGATGGGGCACAATCCCCCGGCTGTGTCCCCATCCATGGTGGCGTAGCCCACGGCTGCCTCCGAGCGATTGCTGGTGGAAAGCAACAAGGCTCCTTGGACATTGGCCAGCATCCACACGCCTGGGGCTCGGGCTCGGGCTTGGATGTTCTGCAACGCCAGATCGTCCCGATCCCAGCTCAGCTCCCGACCTAACGCCTCCGACACCCGTCGGGTGTACTCCTGCACCAAGGTGTCCACATCCCAATGCACGAATCGGGCATGCACTTCTTGGGCCACAGCTTGGGCGGCTTCCAGTGTGGTTGGGGAACTGTTGCGCGTGGATTGATACACGCAGGTGAGCAGTCCTTGGGTCAGTTCGGCTACGGATTGGGCCTGTTGAATGTGCTCAATGTAGCTCAAGCGTCGCTTGACCTCTTCCAGCCCCAACTCGGCCACAGCACCCTCGATCATCAGCGAAACCAGGCAAGCCGTGGCTGAGGAGTCGGCCCCTCCGGACAGCGAAACCACGAACCCTCGGGAACGGCTTTTGCGCAGGTAGTCCCAAAGTCCCAATCGCACTGCCCGGGCAAACTCTTCCTCTTTGCGATAAGGGCCTTCTTCCCACGCCGGCAGAGTGCAATGCTGAGGCTGGGGCTGCTGCTGGGGAAAACGGAACGGCACACGGATGCACCCGTGCTGTTGGGCGGCGACATCGGGTTGATAGCTTGCCATTCGGGCCCGATGTATCCGCGTCAGTTCCACATCCACCAGGGCCGTGGTCACCAGCCAGGGACGGAAGGAAAAGCGAGGGCCATAGGCGATCATTTTTCCGCCGGTGGCGATCATGGCATCCCCGTCATAAATGGCTCGGCCCGACTCATTCCCTAGCAAGTTGCCATAAATGTAGCTAGTGCCGAACGCTCGGGAACCTTCCAGCACGAACCGCCGACGCACTTCGGTTTTTCCAAAAGCAAAGTGGCTGGCACTAGGGTTGAGGATTATGTCAACGCCTTTGAGGGCCAGTTGTCCCCCAGGCCGGTTGGCCACCCAGGCGTCTTCGCAGATTTCAAATCCAATGCGCACGCCTCCACAGTCAAAAAAAATGTCCCCTATCGGCACCCGACGGCTGCCCATGCACAGCTCCGCCTGGTGGTTCAACGGCCAGGGCTTGAACCAACGAGGCTCATAATGAATCCCATCCCCGGCCAGAAAGCGCTTGGGCACTAGTCCGACCAGTTGTCCGTCCACCACCAAAGCTGCGGCATTGAAGACCGCGCCCTTGAACATCACCGGCAAGCCCAGGGAAACGATCATCCCTCGGGTAGTCGGCAGCAGCGATTCCAGTACTTCCCACGCCGTGCGATGCACACTGGGCGAAAGAAACGCATCCTCGCACCCATAGCCCGTGATGCACAACTCGGGCAAGCACAACACGCTGACCCCCTGGCGGCGCGCATCTTCAATGGCTCCCAACAGATGGGCACGATTGGTGTCCCAATCCATGGGAGTCTGGTTCACCACCCCAGCGGCCACCTTGATCAAAAACATCGCCTCACTTGGCCATTTGCTCAAAAGGTCCAGAAAGGGCCTGGAATTGATTCTACACCATTTGAAGGCTTGGGTCGTAGGTCTTGGGCAAGCCGCCGCCTGCCACGCCCCGAATTCCGGCAAGCCCGCAGCTTCAGCTTCGGAATTGGGGGATGGAGACTTGGAGGAATGGAGTGGGGGGAGATGGGGAAGCAAGGGGATCAACCCGACACGCCTCCACTTGCTCTCCAACGCCGAAACAAGAATCCGCGCCGATTTTCATGCGCCGCAGGGCACATGCCACGCGCCGTCCTAGCGGCGGGTAGGTTTTCGGGGGCGAGGACGGCGGGGGCGCACTTTCCACTGGGGATGAGGGCGATGGGCTTCCTGCATGTATCCTAGCAGGCGTTTTACGACTTCGGGGTGCTGGCGGGCCAGATTGTGTTGTTCGCCCAGGTCATTTTCCAGGTCGTAGAGTTCCACGGGAGCGTCCGCTTGCCAGGGCTTGCGCACTAGTTTCCACCTTCCGGCGCGCACAGCCTGGGCTCCACCCCGTTCGTAAAACTCCCAATAAAGGTACTCGTGCCGCTTCTGCTTGTGGTTTTGGCCAAAAAGAGACGGAACAAAGCTGATGCTGTCCAGTCCCGGGGGGCACTCCACACCGGCCAGTTCGGTGGCGGTGGCAAAGAAGTCTCCAAAGTAGGCCACATGGTCGCACACGGTTCCCTGGGGGACCACGCCAGGCCACCAGGCGATGGTGGGCACGCGGATGCCCCCTTCGTACAAGTCGCGTTTGATGCCTCGCAAGGGACCGTTGGAGTCAAAAAAGTCGGCCCGATGACCCCCCTCCTGATGCGGCCCGTTGTCCGAAGAAAAAATCACCAGCGTGCGTCGATGAATGCCCAATTGGCGCAGACGATCCAGAATCATGCCCACATGGCGGTCCAGCAGGGAAACCATGGCGGCGAAGCCTTTTTCCGGCTCGGGCCAGTTGCGGTTTTTCCAGGGGCCATAGTCGGGCACTTCCATCCCACGCTGGCGAGCCTCGTTGTTGGCATGGGGCAAGGTGGGAGCAAAGTAGAGGAAAAACGGCCGGTCTTTGTTTTTTTCAATAAACTGGAGAGCTTCCTGGATCATCAACTCAGGGCTATAAACCCGACGCACCGTGGCCACCCCTCCCCCGTAGCGATCTTCGTTGGGCACCACATTAGGCAGCCGCACCCGCTGCTGATTGCGAAGCAAGAAGGTGGGAAAGTAGTTGTGGGCATGGTGTTGATCCAGGTAGCCGAAGAAGTAATCAAACCCCTGTCGGTTGGGCACGCCGGTGGAACCTTCGTGTCCCAAGCCCCATTTGCCGATCAAAGCGGTGGCGTATCCGGCCTGCTGGAGCACCTCGGCCACGGTCAGGTCCTCAGGCCGCAGGTTCATCTTGGCGTTGCCCCGAATGTAGCAGTGGCCCATGTGAAGGCCCGTCATCAGCACACAACGACTGGGGGCGCAGACGGTGCATCCGGCATAAAACTGGGTGAACCGCATGCCTTCTTGGGCCATGCGATCCAGGTGGGGAGTGCGCAACACCCGTTGGCCATAGCAGCCCAGGTCGCCATAGCCCAAGTCGTCGGCCAGGATGAAGATGATGTTGGGCTTAGGGGGCCAAGGGGACGGCTCGGCCAGGGCCCAAGCCCCCAAAACCAACACACCACAAACCGCCAGCACCACCGCGCATGCTTGTTTCATGGCCCGAGGCTCCAGGAAAAAGAGCTTGGTTCCACTGGCCCCTATCGTACTTGCTTTCCAGGGGCTTGTCATCTTGCAAGGCCGAAGCGGGTGCAAGCCGGATGCTTCGGCCTCTTAGCATCGGGAAGGAGCGTGGCGTTTGACAAACTGGAGCATGAATTCCCGAAGCCGCTCCACGCCTTCCAGGGGCTGAGCGTTGTAAAGGGAAGCCCGAACCCCCCCCACCGAACGATGCCCCTTGAGCTCCTTGAGCCCTTGGCTGTCGGCCTGGGCCAGAAACTCTCGGGTCAATTCCTCCGAAGGGAGCCGGAAGGTGACATTCATCAGCGATCGGCTCTGAGGCTGGGCGTGGCCGATGTAGAAGTCTGGATACTGGTCCAGCACTTCGTAAAGCAGTTGGGCTTTGGCCTGATTGCGCCGGTGCATTTCCTCCAGGGAACCGATCTCTTCCAACAGCCAGCGAGTCACCAGCATCAGCACCCAGCAGGCAAACACCGGGGCAGTGTTAAGCAACGAGCCGGCTTTGGCGTGTTGGCGGTAGTCCAACATGGAGTGAAGCCCCGGTGGCACCCGTTCCAGCAAATCGTTGCGTAGGATCACCACCGTCACTCCGGCCGGACCGGCGTTTTTCTGAGCACAGGCATAGATGAGTCCGAAGCGTTCCACGGGCATGGGCCGGGAAAGAAAATCCGAGGAGGCGTCGCAGACCAACGGGCCATTGCCCTCAGGCCACTGATGAAATTGCACCCCTTGAATGGTCTCGTTGGAAGTGAAGTGTACATAAGCGGCTTGGGGAGAAAGCTGAAGCTCCTCGGCGGAGGGCACACGGCTGTAGTTGTGCTCTTGGCCGTCGTAGGCCACATGCGCCTGGCCTTCGCGTCGGGCTTCTTCCACGGCCTTTTTTCCCCAGGAGCCGGTCAGGATGTAATCGGCCGGTAGCTTACTTCCCCGCAGCAGATTCATCGGGACCATGGAAAACTGCAAACGGGCTCCCCCTTGCAGAAACAGCACGGTGTAGTTCTCCGGGATCCGAAGCAACCGGCGTAGGTTCTCCGTGGCTTGCTCCAGCACCTGGGCAAACCACGCCGAGCGGTGGCTCATCTCCAGCGGGGAGATTCCGATCCCTTCCAACGCCACCACTTCCCGTTTCACTTGTTCCAGCACCGGCAAGGGCAACACGGCTGGGCCGGGCGAAAAAGTAAAAACCCCTTGGGCCATCGGTGAACTCTCCTTCCGCACGGGGAAGAAACTCCCTGGTGTGGGTGATTGTAAAACGCCGCCAGGCGTTTCAAAAGTACCTGGGGCCCTTCAAGCTTTTTCCTTAGGAAGCGAAAGCTCAACTGGAGCTTGGGGTGCAGATGGAGCCATAATCGTAATAGCCCTTGTAGGGAGCCAAGCGATGAGAGTGTTGTTGGCCTGTCCGGGGTGTCATCGCAGCTACGACGCCACAGGGATGCCCTTAGGTGGTCAGTTCCACTGCCGCTGTGGGGAGGTGCTTCGGGTGCAAGCTCCCCAGGGGCATGAAGCTGCCGTGGTGCGGTGTTCTTCCTGCGGGGGGCCGCGCCAGCAAGGGGCTCAGCGCTGCTCCTATTGCGGAGCCGACTTCACCTTGCACGCGCAGCAGCTCGACACGGTTTGCCCCCATTGCTTGGCCCTGGTCCCTCATCAGGCCCGATTCTGCCACTCTTGTGGTTCTCCGCTGGTGGTGGACGAGAAGCTGGGCTCTCCCAGTCCTTGGCACTGCCCAGTTTGCGGCCCTCAAGCTATGCTGCTGAGCCGTAGCCTGGGCCAGAAGAAAGTTTCGGTGCTGGAGTGCCAGCGATGTGCCGGGATGTGGCTTTCGCACCAGGCGTTGGAGCACCTGGTGGAGCAGGCTGCCCAAGAAGCTCATCCAGTTCCTCCGGAGACGGTCAAACCGGTGGCCTCACCAGCCCAGCCTCAGCCCGGCCCTCGCTATCGGCGTTGTGTGGAGTGTGGGCAGATCATGGTTCGTCGCAACTATGGTCGGCGCAGTGGGGTGATCGTGGATGTGTGTGGGCGGCACGGAGTGTGGTTTGACTGCGAGGAGTTGCACAAGGTGCTGAGGTGGATACGGTCAGGTGGTCGGGCTCAACCGCTGCTCAATTTCCCTGACTCTGCTCCCGCTCCCACTTCCCAGGGCCCGGATGATCGCTCCTGGACCCTGGGAACCTGGCTGGATGTGTTCCGCGTGCTGTTTGAGTGAACTTCAAGGCTTGCTTGGAGAAAGTCGTTCTGCCGAAGGCTCTTCCCAGGAGAAATCCTTGGCCCGGTGAACCACTTTCCCTTCCACCAGGGTCAACAACACTCGGGTTGCCGGGATTTGGTCCACGGGACAGGTGAGCAAGTCGCGGTCCACCACGATCAAGTCGGCCCGCTTGCCCACCTCCAGTGAGCCCAACTCCCGCTCCAAAAACAACAAATAAGCGTTGTTGATCGTGTAGAAACGGATGGCCTGCTCCCAAGGGATGCACATGCGAGTCCATCAGACCCGGCAAGACCATACGCCCTTGCAGGTTGATCATGCGTGTATCAGGGCCGCACCAGGAAAGCACTTGCTGATTGCTGCCCACGGCCTCCACCCGGCCTCCAGCAACCGCCAGAGCCTCCACCACCCGAAACTGCTCATCCACCGTGACCACCCGACCGTTGTAGAAAATCCACTGGGCCTGAGGCTTATTCTCACCCCGCAGAGCCCCACTTGGGCTAGCCCAGTAGCCGTCACCACGATCCAAACCCAGCAACAGGATTTCATGACTGCACCCCTTGCTGTCCAGGACTAGGAGGTTCGGGGATGTTGTCGTCATGTTAGCCGAAAACGCGCTGTGCCGAGTTGGTTTCCTGCAGGCAGAAAGGTTCCAGGGGCGAGAGTTTTCTTGCCCACTGGCCTTGCTAGCTTTTGGGGCGTATGATAAAGGGTTCCCGGCGGAGAGTGCTTGCACGGTGCAAGCCCGGTGGTGTTTTGGTCCCCTTTTTCAACCTTTGTTGCAATGGTCAACTTCAACCTGATCCGAAATCTGGACGCCAATGAAGCCGAAATGGAACAAGCACTCCAGGAAGCCTTTCAGGGGCTTTCGGGAGATTTGGACGAAGCCTTGATCGAGGGCGAAAAACAAGAAATCCGGCCCGGACACATTGTCACCGGTCGGGTCATTCGTGTGGAGGAAGACCGGGTGGTGGTGGATGTGGGCTACAAGTGCGAAGGGGTGCTGCCACTTTCCGAATGGGACGAAGTGCCTCAGGTCGGCCAGGAATACAAGCTCTTGGTGGAAGACATTGAAGTGGTCGAAGGCGACGCCACCGAACCGGAAGACATGCTCCTTTTGAGCAAACGCAAAGCCGACAAAATCCTTCGCTGGCAGGAGCTTATCCAGACGGTCAAAGAGGGGGATGTGGTCACCGGCAAGGTCACTCGCAAAATCAAAGGCGGACTGTTGGTGGACATCGGCGTGAATGTCTTCTTGCCGGCCAGCCAGGTGGACATTCGCCGCCCACGCGATATTGCCGACTACATCGGACGCTGGATTCAGTGCGTGGTGCTCAAAATTGACGATTCCCGACGCAACATCGTGGTCAGTCGCCGCGCGCTGATTGAAGAAGAACGCGCCGAACGCAAAAAGCAATTGCTTAAAGTGCTCAAAAAGGGCGAAATCCGCAAAGGCATCGTCAAAAACATCGCCGACTTCGGAGCGTTTGTGGACCTGGGTGGAATTGACGGACTGCTGCACATCACCGACATGAGTTGGGGTCGGGTCAACCACCCCTCCGACATGGTCTATCTGGACCAGGAAATTGAGGTCATGATCCTGGACATTGACTATGAACGCGAGAAGATCGCGTTGGGCCTGAAGCAGAAATCACCCAGCCCCTGGGACAACATTGAAGAAAAATACCCGGTGGGCTCCCGAGTCAAAGGCACCGTGGTCAATGTCATGAGCTACGGAGCCTTTGTCAAACTCGAAGACGGCATCGAAGGACTGGTCCACATCTCCGAAATGTCCTGGACCAAACGCATCTCTGATCCCCGTGAGGTGGTCAACATCGGAGACGAGGTCGAGGTGGTCGTCCTGGACATCAACAAAGAAAAGCAGGAAATCTCCCTGGGCATGAAGCAAACCCAAGCCAACCCTTGGGAAGAAGTCCAGCAAAAATATCCCGAAGGCTCCATCGTCGAAGGGGAAGTGCGCAACCTGACCAACTACGGAGCCTTTATTGAGCTGGAGGAGGGGATAGACGGGCTGCTGCATGTCAACGATATGTCGTGGACCCGAAAAATCAGCCACCCCAGCGAACTGCTCCAAAAAGGCCAGAAAGTTCGCTGCAAAGTGCTGGCCGTAGATCCCGAGCGGCGACGCATTTCCCTGGGACTGAAGCAACTGACCGAAGACCCTTGGGTGGAAAAGATCCCCAACAAGTACAAGCCCGGCCAAGTGGTCACCGGCACCGTGACCAAAATCACCAACTTCGGTGTGTTTGTTTCCTTGGAGGACGATCTGGAGGGGCTGTTGCATGTCTCTGAGCTGGCCGACCACAAAGTGGAAAATCCCGAAGATGTGGTCAAGGTGGGAGACCAGATCGAGGTGAAAATCCTGCGCGTGGACCCGGAGGAGCGAAAAATCGGCTTGTCGCGCAAACGAGTGGAGTGGGCCGAAGATGTGGTGGAAGAAACCGCCGTCGAGGAACAACCTTCTCAACAGCTCAAAGGCGGCGTGGGCGAAGGCTCCGGTCCTTTGATCCAAGCCGATCTGCTCAGCTCCCAACAGCAAACCCAAGCCGAGTCCTCGGAAGCTTCGCAAGCGCCTTGTTCCGAAGAAGCCCCCTCCCAGACCTCGGCCGAGCAAGCCCCCGCCCAACAGGATCCTCATGCCCAATCCTCGGAAGAACCTTCTGAGGAACAAAAACCTTCCTCGGAGTCAAGCTCCGAGTAAAACACAGGCAGAGACTTGCCGGGCAGAAAACAAACTCAAAAACGGCGTGCCCCTGGCGGCAGAGGCCGAGCCGGGAGTAGTAGATAATCTGCGATTGCTGCAAGTCCACATCCCGGCCAAAACGCCCTCCTGCAGTGCGCAATCCGGCGGCACAAGCCAGCCCGCAGCAAGGGGCCATCTCATCCATCGCCCCAAATCTTCCCAAAAGGGGAAACAAGGGGAGAACTTGTCCCTGGGAGGTCCAAGACTTGAAGATTCGCACCAACTCAGAGCACCACGACCACTGATCGGCGAAATACTTGGCGAGTCAGATTCCTTTTGTGCCGGAGAGAGTTTGCATGGCCGCCGCAGGTGCTTTCTTAAAACAAAAAAGCACTCCTGCTTTGTAGGGAGTGCTGAATGCTAGACAGCCAGATTTGCAAGCGGAGGGCACGGGACTCGAACCCGCAACCGGCGAAGCCGGCACCTCATCTCCAGTGAGGCTCCTCACCAATTCGGATACCCTCCGTCGGTTTTCCCTTTTATTTTTTCGCTTTTTTTCAAGCCAGGGCAAGAGTGTCTTGGGAAAAGTTTTCCAGGGGTCATCAAGCCCCAGGGGAACCCATTCCTCCCCCCAGTGTGGCCTCTCTGGCCGTGCCGATTGCTCTCAGGATTTGAGAATGGGAAAACCTTGCGGCATTGGCACGGATTGGTCGGGAGGCTATCGCCGGGTAGGGGTATCGGTGGCATCGGAGGCGGTTTGGTCCGGTTCAGGCACGGGCTGAGCCGGCAGAAGGCGAAGCGTATAGACCAGCAAGCGATCCGCGTTGCCAAACCGCTCGCTCAGCTTCTCCTCCAGGGTGAAAAGCACCAAAACCTGGCGGCCCTGGGGATGGCGCACAATCCAGTAGTGCCAGAGGATGGGCAACCCTTGCACTTGCCCTTGGGCGACCAAGTGGAGCGCTTCGTAGTTTTCCCGCAGCTTCACCCGCCGGGGAGGCTCTACCCATTGTCCAAAGTGCTCCTTCAACGCACTGGAAATCGCGCTTTTCCAATGTCCCAAGGAGAACTTGGCTTGAGGATCTGCCACGGGACGGATGTTGCATTGGGCCACCAGTTCTCCGCGGTCAATGAGCCGCAACACGATTTGCTTGGCGTCGGATTGGACCACATGCCAGCGCCGGTCGTGTTGGAAGGAGATTCCCCAGCTAGGCTCGCGGTGTTCCAAGCGTAGGGTATAGGGGGAGGGGGAGACAAACTGTTTGGGTGGCACCAGGGCCGCCAGCCGACGGGGGCGCTGCAGAGGGCGTCGCTGGAGATGCAATCGGGCTTGGGCGTCCAATCCCGGACCCACATGCCCCACCGAACGCTTCTCCTGAAAGCGAAGCTCCGCCTCCACCACTTCCTGCGTTTCAGGGTCCACCAGAACAGTCCCTTTCAGCTCAATCTGCGTTTCCACCCCCAGGATGGCTCCTTCCAAGGTGCCTTGGAGAACAAGCTTCAGTTGGGGCGAAAGCTTTTCCGCTTGGCAACTTACCTGCCACTGGCCCACGGCGTCCAAGGCCAGCAGGGCTGCCAAAGCTTCCCCCTTGGGAGTCCACTTTTGGTGAAGCTTCCAGGACCGGGGGGCCTGCTCCAACAACAGGCTCCAAGCATGCGGGTGGCCCGGCAGGTGAAGCAAATCCAACTCCTGACGCGTCAGGGGACCCTCAGGACGATAGTGAACCACCTGTCCTTGAACCGTCTGTACACACACCAGGCGTCTTGGGCCAGGGAGGGAAAGTTGCTGGGAACTTTTGGCAATTGTCAGATTGGCACGACATTGCTCGTAGAAGCAAAGGGAGCTGGGCCGAGTGTGCCAATGGAATGAATACTGCTCGTAGCTCTGCTCGTTTTTCACCTGGAAAGGAATCCGCTCCAGTTGGCCTTCAGTGGCCAGAACCAAGTGGCCTTGGGCTTCAAAGCGGTAGTGGACCTCCCACGAAGTAGGCTGAAAAGCCCAAAGGGGCATCACTGCGGCCAACACCAAAAAACCTGCCAGAAGTACTCTCATGGCCACCTTCCTTGGTGCGAGGCAGAGAACCCATCGGCCTATCCTGGACCGAAAGTTGAACCCAACTGGGTGGCAAGAGTTTTGTCGCCGTAAGAAATTAAAATGGAAAGACTTGCGCTACAGCTTGGCAAACTTTCTCATGGGCAAACGCAGGAGCCGCGTCCAGCCCAGAACCCGTGGCATGTAAATGCTGCAGTCAAAATGACTACGAACAAGAGGGTTTTGTGGCAAAATTGCACAATATTGCAGGCTGTTTGGAGAAATGACAATGGGGCCCAAGTTTTCCTCTGGAAAAACATTGGGTTTTCCGGTGGGAACGAAGATGGCGCGTAATACCAAAGTTA
The DNA here is from genome assembly GCA_024279285.1 of Planctomycetota bacterium. Lineage (GTDB taxonomy): Bacteria > Planctomycetota > Planctomycetia > Pirellulales > S012-138 > S012-138. The sequence goes on along the minus strand of JAJRRR010000267.1, from coordinate 853 downwards.
AATAATTGCAAGAAGTTGCGAAGTAGCAAAGAAAATGGTGATCAAAAAGTTAGGAATGGAAGAAAATGGCGAACCATTTGGTATGGCAATTGCTCTATGTACACAGAGTGCCGAAAGGCTGCCAAGTGTTAAAATCGCTATTGCCGGAACAACCGTTTCGGCGAGGGCGTAGTACAAGGTAGCTGGCAAGCACGAGGCGAGCCAGCCCGTGCCAGGGGGTTCGGACTCCAGGGAGGAGTTCGGGCACCCTTGGAGGAGAGCGGAAATGCACCAGAACTATCGCAGTAGTTTGCTTCGGGATTTTCGGGACCAGCAGGTGCGTTTTGCACCGCGGCGTCAACGGCTGGTGCAAGCGGACCGGGCGGAGGAGTTTTTGCGCGAAATTGATCCCAAGCGAACTTACACCTACGACGAAGTTTGCTATCGTCTCACTCGTTTCCATCCGCAACAGATGCCCGGAACTCCCATACCGGCTAAGGACTTGCAGCACGACTTGCTGCTCCTGATCGAGGACCTGACCGAGTCGGCCCAGGTGGATCCCCGCCAAGTGGGCCAGCGGGTTTGGACCGTAGAGCAATTGAGCCGACGCTTTCGTGTTTCCACCAAAACCATTGCCCGATGGCGTCAAAGTGGGCTGGTGAGCCGACGATTTATGATTGGGGGACGCAGCCGCGTGGGTTTTTTGGACAGTTCGGTGGAGGCGTTTGTTCGGGCTCATCCGGACCGGGTCCGGCGCGGGGCGCGTTTTTCCCACCTCAGCTCCGCCGAAAAAGACGAAATCATTCGCCAAGCCCGACAACTGGCCTCCACCGGCCGAAGCCGATCCGATGTAGCGCGAGTGCTAGCACGACGG
>JAJRRR010000266.1 GCA_024279285.1 Planctomycetota bacterium | reverse complement strand
TGGGGGGAGCTTGCGCACAGCGGGGGCGAAGTCCTTTTTTGGCGTCCGGAGCCAGCCGGTCCTGACTCTCCCTGGAGCCCTCCTGGTCAGAACCTAGGGCGGCGCTGGCCTTGGGATCCGGTGGCTTGGTGGAGACTTCGCCGTTGGATTGCCGGCCGGCAGGTGGAGGAGGTTTGGGTTTGGGACGGGTTTGAACACATGCACTGGTGGGCCCGAGGACTCCCATGCCGCAAGCTCTTCCTTTGTCCTCACCGCAGGGAACAGTGTCGGCAAGTGGTCCGATTGGCCCGCTTCAAAGAAAAACTGCCATCGGTGGAGTTGCGTTTGCCCCCGGGAGTGGACGCAGCCATCCGGGAGGAGCTGACCCAATGTTTTCCAACTCGGGAGTTTTGTCCCCAAGCCGGATGGTCGGCACTTCGTCGCCAGTTGGTTTCTCCATTGGGTCCGCTGGCTGCCGGACTTCAACAAGCTCAGTGTGCCCAACCGCTGGTTTTGGCCGTCCCTGGTGAGCAAGATTGGGAAGCGGTGAGGCTAATGGCCTGGGCGGGAGATGTACTGGCTCAGATTTGGCCCAAGCTGCAAGTGTGGTTTGTGGGCACCCATGCGTTGCAAGGTCCGGTGCGCCAGTTCGTCCGGTCGCTGCGCTGCTGGCGGCAGATTCGTTGGGCAGCGTGGCCCTGGGTGCTAAGCCGACTGTTGCTTCAGGCCGATGTGGTCTGGTGGGGAGAGACAGAAGATGTGTTGTTGTTAGGTCCTGCGGAAGTAGCTCGGGCCAAAGTGCCGCTGCTGAGCTGGAGCCGCCCTTTGCTTTTTGCTGCTCCACAACTGGGATGTTCCGTAACGGAAATTGCCCCGGATAGCTACGAACTGGCCCTCTGCACCCGAGAACTGCTCCAACCCCAAATGGCCAAGCCTGCTCTCAGCAACAATCCCGCCTCCACGAGCCGGAAGCCGTAAACTCCCGCCGCCTTGGTCTGCCGGATTGAAGCTGATCAGGTTGGTACCGTCTGCCCGGAGTCTTGACGAACAGGAGAGGATTTGTATCATACAACATACAAAAGGTTGTACTACATGTTGATCCCACCGTCTCTTTTCCCGCCTGGTGCTTCTACTCAAAAAGGACGACGGCGATGACCCGACCTAAACCGACCTTGGGGCTGGGGTGGATGGTATGCGTGTTGGGGATGGGATGGGGGCTGAACACTTCCCTTTGGGCCGATCAGCCTGTGGACTTCCAAAAAGATGTGGCTCCCATCTTCCAAAAACATTGCCTCTCCTGCCACAGCGCCGAGAAGAAAAAGGGTGATCTCTCCTTGGCCACGCCCGAGGACCTGCTAGAAGGCGGTTATGTGGTGCCAGGGGATGTGGAGTCCAGCGCGCTGTTGGAGCTAATCGTAGTCCCGCCCGGAAAACCACGACCCGAGATGCCCAAAAGCGGCAAACCTCTAAGCGAAAAGCAAATCCAGCTGATTCGCCGTTGGATTGCCCAAGGGGCCCACTGGCCCAAGGGGCTGGTGCTCAAGCCCTTGCGAGGGGATGAGAACTGGTGGGCGTATCAGCCGCTGTGGGAAGGGGAGCCGCCCCAGGTGCCTCAAGCACCGCCCCAGTGGCGAAAAAATCCCATTGATCGGTTCATCTATGCCCGACTGGCTCAAGCCGGACTGAAGCCCAACCCCCCGGCAGATCGCCGCACCTGGATTCGCCGTGTCACCTACGACCTAACCGGACTTCCCCCCACTCCGGAAGAAGTTCAGGCGTTTCTCAACGATGACTCGCCCGATGCTTACGAAAAAGTTGTGGACCGCCTACTGGCTTCTCCCGCCTACGGAGAGCAATGGGGAAGACACTGGCTGGATGTGGTCCGGTTCGGCGAAAGCAACGGCTTTGAACGCAATGTGATCATCAACAACCTGTGGCCCTATCGGGACTATGTCATTCGCTCTTTCAACCAGGACAAGCCGTTTAACCGGTTCATTCTGGAACAGTTGGCCGGGGATGTGCTGGAGCCTTACAATCCCGAAGTGGCCGTAGGCACGGCGTTTTTGGTCTGTGGGCCGTATGACAATGTGGGCAATCAGGACCCGGTGCAGGCGGCCATCATTCGGGCCAACACCCTGGACGAGATCATCCGAGCCACGGCCGAGGCGTTCTTGGGCATCACGATGGGCTGTGCCCGATGCCACGAACACAAGTTTGATCCCATTGAACAAGACGACTACTACGCCTGGTATGCCACCTTTGCAGGAGTGTTTCACGGGGATCGGGAAATTGCCAGCCCCCAGCAGCGCCGCCTGCGCCAGGAAAAACTCCGCCCCCTGCTGGCCAAAAAGCAAAAACTCCAACAGCAACGAAATCAGCTCATTGCCCGGGTGCTGAAGCGAGCTGAGCAAAAACTGTCTAGCTTCCAGGCCACCTGGACTCGAGAACCAGTCAGCCGCTACGGAACCGAAGAACGCTTTCCCCCGGTGGAAGCCCGATTCGTCAGGCTTCGCGTGTTTGCCCTGGACACCAATCCCGATGCCCGAACCGGTTTCCGCATTGACGAGTTTGAAGTGTGGACCTCTGGCCCTCAAAGCCGCAATGTGGCTCAACTGGCCCTGGGAGCCAAAGCCCAAGGAGCCAGTCGCACTGCGGAAGACTTTGCAGACGCTTATTCAGCCGATCGGGCTATAGACGGGGACTTTGGCACACGCTGGATCGCCGCCGGACCGGAGCTGGTAATTACCTTGCCCCAAAAGGTCCGCATTGAACGCATTGTCTTCTCCAGCGATCGCCAGCGCCAGTTGCCGCCCACGCACGGATACACGGCCTTCGTGGGCGAGTATGTGATAGAAGTCTCCCTGGATGGCAAGAGCTGGAGCGTGGTGGCCGATAGCCGCTTGCGCAAACCACTCAACGATCGCCTCCGACGTAAGCGACTTCTGGAAGCCGAAATCACCCCGGAAGAACGCTCCCAGCTTGACCAACTCAGTGCGCAGTTGGCCCAGGTGGAGTCGGAGATCCGCGCGGTTCCACCGTTTCCGCGGTGGTGGGTGGGTCGGATGCGTCCGGCTCCCGGCCCCTTCCACATCTTCCAACGAGGCGATCCCCAAAAGAAAGGCCCCGCCGTGGTGCCTAAGAGCATCTCGGTGCTGGAGCGTACCGTGGGTGCCTACCGTCTGGACCCCAAGGCTCCCGAAGCGGAGCGCCGATTGGCTCTGGCCCGATGGATCGCTTCGGACCGCAATGCGCTTACGCTTCGGGTGCTGGCCAATCGGGTGTGGCACTACCACTTTGGCCGAGGAATTGTGTCCACGCCCAGTGATTTTGGCATGATGGGCACTCGGCCCACCCATCCAAAGTTGCTGGACTTTCTGGCTCGCTATCTTCGGGATCACGGTTGGCGTCTCAAGCCGTTGCATCGGTTGATTGTGCTTTCGCAAACTTATCGCCAAAGTTCGGCTTTCCGGCCCGAAGCGGCCAAAAAAGACGCCAACACGACGCTGCTGTGGCGCTACCCGCCACGGCGGCTAACTGCCGAGCAAGTGCGCGACACCATGCTAGCCGTGGCCGGAGTGCTGGATCGTCGGATGGGAGGACCCGGGTTTCGTCTCTATCGCTACCTGCAAGACAATGTGGCCACTTATGAACCGCTGGATCGCCCGGGACCGGAGACTTACCGTCGCAGTGTTTATCATCAGAACGCTCGGGCTGCCCGCGTGGATGTCCTGAGCGACTTTGACTGTCCTGATCCGGCGTTTGCCGCGCCGCGTCGGGCCCAAACCACCAGCCCCCTGCAAGCCCTCACGATGATGAATCACCAGTTTGTGCTGGACATGGCCCAGGCTATGGCCTCGCGCTTGCGACGCGAGGCCGGTCCCGAGCCCAAAGCTCAGGTCCGCCGCGCGTTTTGGCTCCTGTTTGCTCGGGAACCTGAGCCTGAAGAATTGGAACAAGCCACCCAACTTGTCCGTCAGTTTGGACTGACGGCTTTGTGCCGAGCAATGTTCAACGCTAACGAGATGATTTACTTGGACTAAGCCCCTTTTAGTGAGCCGAAACCCTGGTCATGAACCATCCCCAAGCCCAGATAAGGAAAGCTGCCATGAAGCGGCCCTTGCATCCGGCCCAAGCGTGTTTCCAGCAGGTGCTTTCGCGACGACAGTGGTTGGATTGCATGTTCACGGGCCTGGTGGGCGTGGGCCTGTTGGACTTGCTGGCCCGCGAAGTCCCGGCCGTGGAATGGGTCCCGGGACAAGGCATGCCTCATTTTCCGGCTCGGGCCAAACGGGTGCTTCAGATCTTTTGTCCCGGGGGAGTGTCGCATGTGGACCTTTGGGACTATAAGCCGGAGCTGGAGCGTCGGGCCGGCGAGCCCTTGCCGGGAGAGGAAAACTTCGTTTCCTTCCAAGGAAAAAACGGCGCGCTGATGGCCCCACCCTGGCCCTTTGTGAAAGCCGGCCAGTGCGGAAAGCCCATCAGCTCCATGCTCCCTCATCTGGCTAAGCATGTGGACGACATCGCCTTCATCCACTCCATGACCAGCAAGAGCAACACCCATGGTCCGGCTTGTGTGTTCATGAACACTGGCCAAACCAGCGAAGGCTTTCCCAGTGCGGGGGCCTGGGTCAGCTATGCCCTGGGAAGCGAAAACCGCAACTTGCCCACCTATGTGGCCATTCCGGACATTCGGGGCGAGCCGCCCAATGGGAAAGCCAACTGGTCGGCCGGGTTCTTGCCCGCTAAGCACCAAGGGATCGTCATGGCCGCTCATCGGCCCATCCGAAACCTCGCCACCCCAGAGAGCATCTCCATTGAAGAAGAACAGGCCACCCGGCGATTTTTGAACTTCCTGAACCGACGCCACTTGCAGCAGCGCGAGGGCAACACGGAGCTACAAGCCCGAATCGCTGCTTACGAATTGGCCGCACGCATGCAGCTTTCGGCTCCCGAAGTGAGCAATCTGGCTGCTGAGCCAGCCTCCATCCATCGGCTCTACGGAACCGAGGATCCCAACAAGCTCAAAGCCGCCTATGCCCGAAACTGCCTCCTGGCTCGCCGCTTGCTGGAGCGAGGGGTGCGCTATGTGACGCTGTATTGTGCCTCTCGGGCCTCAGGCGTGGATGGGCTGCTGAACTGGGATGCCCACAAAACCCTCAAACCCGACTACGAACGCCATTGCCCCATCCTCGATCAGCCCACCGCCGCACTGCTGACCGACTTGAAACAACGCGGCTTGCTGGACGAAACCGTCGTGATCTGGACCACCGAGTTTGGCCGCATGCCCACCCACCAGCAAGGCACCAAAGGACGCGATCACAACCCGGACGGATTCACATGCTGGATGATGGGCGCAGGGGTCAAAGGCGGCGTAAGCTACGGGGCCACCGACGAGTTCGGACGCCGCGCGGTGGAAAAACCCACCACAGTCTGGGACTTCTACGCCACTTTGCTTTACCTGCTGGGTCTAGATCATACCCGAGTCACCTACTACTACAACGGCCTGGACCGCCGCTTAACAGATGTACACGGACACATAATCCACGAACTGCTGGCTTAGGGAGGCCAAGTGTCTTTTTTTCCGTCCCTGGGGAAGATTTTTCTGAGAAGCTTGCTTTTGACTACGCAGAGCCGTACACTGGTTACAAAAGGCAAAGTATGTAAGGAAACGCACAAAAGGGTCCTCTTCTTGGGAGGCAGAGACGGGGATAGAGGACGGGTGAAAAACGAAGCTCAGGACCGTTTCCATCCAAGTGGGTTTGTGCTCACAGCCGATAGAGTTCTTCCTTTTCTGCACGGGTTCCGCCCGTAGCGTCAGGAAATTTCTTGCTTGTCCGAACAAACAGTAGAGACAATTCAAATTCTCCAAAACGGGGGATTGAAAAACCATGAAGTACGTCCTAAAACCCTTGCTCGGCGCAGTGGCCGTCTGTGTGGCTGCCGTGGCAGCTTACCAGTACCAGGCTCTCCAGGGAGGTATTACTCCTCCTAACATTCATGAGCCACCTTCCAACCGGGGTCCGATCAGTCGGATTGAAGATGACATCAATTGGGCCGACAAACAGACCCGAAAGGCCATCGGCCGCTCCTTGGAATCCATTGACCGCTTCTTCGAACAAGCCAAGCAAAACACCCCTGAGTTCGCCGATGAGCTCCTAAGTTTCCGTACCAAATTGGAGTATATTTTCTCTACTATTTTCTCTACTAAGGAAGAGTTCCAGAAGTACATTCAGAAGCTTTTTGCACAAAAGGTCTTCAGCCCTGATGATCTGAAAAAAACTGTTGAAAGCGCACTGATTTCCTTTGCCAAGGAGTGCGACAATATTGACAATCAGCTTTTTGTGAAGATCAAGGCGGATGTTCCCTCATTGCACTATCGCCTACCGCGCGCCGACCGCTTCGTCAAACAAATCAACCACCAAACTCTTGATACTCTCCGGGAGCTTGACGAAGAAGTCTGGAAGTCCATCAAAGGTGATATAGCCAGTTTCGCCGTCGGCTGGGTGATAGAGGAAATTGTGACCATCATAATTTCTCAAGTGAGCCAGCGGATTGGTTTTCTTGTCGCAGGGACCGCCGTAAGCTGGGAAACTTTTGGCATTTCCATTCTAGTCGGGATTGTTGTGGATTGGATTTTGGAATGGTGGACTGACCCTCAAGGCAAGTTAACTCAAAAGCTAAACCAAGAGCTTGACAAAATGCACCAGGAACTTCGCAAGGAAGTGAAGCGCATCCTGACCCAAATGGCAAATGCTCGCCATCAAGCTCGGAGTCGCGTGATACGAGAAGCTTTGGGTAATTAAAAGTCCAGGTGGTTTACTTTCACGCTCGTAAGGAGTCAGAACACGATGTCACGAAATGCGATCCTCCTTATCGCGATGTTGACAACACTGGTAGGAACCCCTCCGAGTTGGGCAGGGGTAGCTTCGCAGGCCGCCCGCGAAGCAGCCGAGTGGATAGTAAAACGGTTCGGGTCCAAGGCAGCCCGAGAAGGCGTGGAGACTCTTGCTAAACGCATTGACAATTTGGCTGTCAAATATGGCGATGAAGTGTTTGAGGCCGTGCGCAAGACCGGGCCCGCTGGACTGAAAGCCATTGAAGATGCTGGTGCCTTGGGCAAAACGGCTTCACGAGTCCTTGCGCGATACGGCGACGAAGGTATTTCCGTAGCACGGAAAGCTTCCCGACTGCGTCTGGTTGCTGAATTTGGCGACGAAGCAGCCGAAGCCTTAGTGCGCCATGGAGACATTGCCGCCTCGGTAATTCGCCGCTGTGGATCAGAAGGCGCTCAAGCCATGGCCCGACTCTCCTCCCGAAACGCACGGCGCTTGGCCATGATCATCCAAGGCGACCCTCTATGGAAAACCGCCCGAGAGGTCGGGAAACAAGACGAGCTGATCACCGTGCTGCGGCGTTGGGGCGACGAGGCTATGGACTTCATCTGGCGCAACAAGGGTTCCTTGGCCGTGGCCGCCGTGCTGATTACCTTCCTTAATAATCCGGAAGCGTACATTGAGGGTATCCTTACTTTACCCAAGGTTGCAATTGAAACGCCGACCAAGGAACTTGCTGAGCGAACCAATTGGACTTTGGTAGTTAGCTTAGTGGTAGTGCTAGGATTTCTTTACTTTGGCTGGCGACATTGGCTCAAGCATCGCCGGCGGTAAGCTCGGCTAGCCCCAAACTCACACGAGTCCGGTGATCCTTCCGGCTCCGGATGCCCCGATCACTCACAGAGGGCCGTGGATGAGGCTCAAAGTGAAGAAAAAAGCCATAGCCGCGCCAAGGGCAAATTGCCCACTTAATCGCCTCACAGAACTTCCAGCCAGCGAGGATTTTTAGACCCCAGGGGGCAAGCCTGCCCAGCCTTTCTGGTCGTTCTTCGTCGGCTCTGGTTTCCTTCAACCACCGGCGGTCTTAGTTGCCAGAGCGGAGGCTCGGTGGGCAAGGTTGCACCCTACCGGGGGCTGAGTGCTAAAACTCCCCCCACATGCTGTGCACATGGCAAAACAAAATCTTGGCAGGCCCTACTGCCCAAGTGCTCGCCACCGAAGCGGTAAGGCTTATAATGCCCCTTGTCGCTTCAAGAGGAGAAGCTCATGCCACCGTACACCTACGAGCGCTCGGCCCAACTGTTCCAGCAAGCCCAACAGGTGCTCGCCGGAGGGGTTTCTAGTCAGTTTCGGCGTTACGGGTATCCGCATCCGTTGTTTTACACTCGGGCCGAAGGTCCGTGGATTTGGGACTTGGACGGGAACCGCTATCTGGACTTCACGCTCAGCCAGGGGCCGCTGATCCTGGGCCACAGCCATCCGGAAGTGCTCCGCCAGGTGGAGCACTTCACACGCCAAGGGCAGCTTTATGCTGGCGGGCACCTGGAAGAGGTGGAGCTTGCCCGCCAGGTGGTCCAGCTTGTCCCATGTGCCCAACGCGTGCGGTTTTCCCTCTCGGGCAGCGAAGCGGTCCATGCCGCGCTGCGTCTGGCCCGAGCCTGGAGTGGACGCACCCGAGTGGCCAAGTTCGAAGGCCACTACCACGGCTGGCTGGACAATGTGGCTTGGAGCATCAGCGGCCAGCAGGGGGAGCTAGGGCCGGTGGAGGCCCCCCAGGCAGTGCCCTGGAGTCAGGGTGTGCCGGATCATCTGGCCCAAGACCTGCTCATCTTGCCTTGGAATCGCCCGGAGGTAGTTTTCCCTCTGCTTGATCGGCACGCTTCGCAACTGGCCGCCGTGATTTGCGAGCCAGTGATGTGCAACAACGGATGCATTCCTCCCGAACCGGGCTTTCTGGAACAACTGCGCCGCTGGTGCACCAAGCACCAGGTTGTGTTGATCTTTGACGAAGTGATAACCGGTTTTCGGGTCCATTTGGGAGGGGCGCAAGCCCTGTTGGGTGTGACGCCGGACCTTGCCGTGTTTGGCAAAGCGTTGGCCAATGGGTTTCCCATCAGCGTGCTGGCCGGAAAAACGGAACTGATGGAGCTTCTGGCCCAGGGAACCGTGATCCACGCCGGAACGATGAACTCCGGAGTGCCCTCGGTGGCGGCGGCTTTGGCCACCTTGAAGGTGCTTCGGGAACAGCAAGTGCCGGATCGCCTGCACCGCTTGGGCCAGGAGCTGATGGAGCTGTTGCGGGAAGTTTCCCATCGGGCAGGACATCCGATGCTGGTTCAAGGACCAGGAGCAGTGTTTCATGCCGGGTTCACTCCACTGGAGAAGGTACGCGATTTGCGCGAATGTCTTCGCTACGATGTGAAGAAATATGCCCGATTTGTTGCCGGTATGCACGACCGGGGCGTGCGGCTGATTGGGCGAGGCATCTGGTATCTCTCAGCCGCCCATGAGCCTCAACACATCCAACAAGCTGCCCAAATCGCTTATGATGTGCTCAAGCAGCTTTAGTGCAATCGTTCTCCCCCGGAAGACCTAGCTTGGAAACGGTCATGGCTCCCCGAGTGCTCGTTGCCGGATTGTGTCACGAGACCCATACCTTCTTGGGCGAAACGACTCTGTTGGAGCAGTTTCAGATTCGCCGGGGAGCGGAGGTATTGGATGCCCTGGGGGACGGGTCGCCGTTGGGAACGGCGTTGGAGCGGGGTCGGGAGTTGGGCTGGCAATGGGTCCCGGCCCTGGACGCTCGGGCCACCCCCAGCGCCACCGTCGCCGACGAAGTGGTGGAATTGTTCTGGCAGCATCTGCAACGCACCACCGAACAGCACCCCAGGCTGGACGGAGCTTTGTTGGTGCTACACGGAGCCATGGTTTCTGAAAGCTACGAAGATGTGGAAGGCGAAGTGCTGCGTCGGCTGCGGCAACTGCCCGGTTGGAAGCAGCGTCCCGTGGTGGGAGTGCTGGACTTGCATGCCAACCATAGCCAAGAGATGGCCCGATGGACCACGGCTCTGGTGGCTTATCGTTGCAATCCTCATACTGATGCGGCTCAAACCGGCCATCGGGCGGTGGAGCTGTTGCAGCGGATTTTTTCCACTGGGCAACAGCCCCAGTATCTCTGGCAGCCCACCTCTATCCTCTGGCCTCCCACCGGCACGGCCACTGCCGAAGAACCGATGCGCAGCCTGGTCCAGCAAGCCCAACGCATTGCCCAAAGCCACGCTCCCGGCACGGAGGTGAATGTGCTGGGGGGATACTCGTTTGCCGACACTTATTGGACCGGCGTGAGCTTTTCAGCGGTGGCATTTGCCGATGCAGAAAAGCTGCATCGGGAGCTTCGCCACCTGGCCCAAATGGCTTGGAAAATGCGGCACCAAGGGAATCGGGTTCCACCTTCTTTGGAAGAAATGCTTCCCCAGATTCTGGCCCAGCCGGGCCGACCGGTGGTTATCGTGGAGCCTTCGGACAACATCGGTGGGGGAGCACCGGGCAACAGCACCGCCGTGGTGCGTGCCTTGCTGGAGCAGGGAGTGGACGACCTGGCCGCCGTGATCAACGACCCTCTGGCTGTGCAACACGGCTGGAACTACCAGCCAGGGGAACGATTCACCATCCATTTGGGTCCCGGGAAGGAACAAAACCCCAACGGAGAAGACCATCACAAGAGTTCTCCTGCGTCGCAAGCAACCAGCCGCGGGCACGCTTTGTCGGCCCCTGAGCTTTGCTCTCCACCGCTTGTGATGGAAGTGGAACTTGTGCGGAAGACCAATGGGCGATTTCGCCTGGAAGATTCCCACAGCCACTTGGCGGCGTTGAATGGTCTGGAGGTGGACATGGGCCGCTGCCTGGTGGTGCGACGAGGGAATGTGTGGCTGTTGATCACTTCGCGGAAAACACCTCCGTTTGACTTGGGCCAGTTGCGCAGTCAGGGGATTGAGCCTCGGGAGCGTCGCTTTGTGGTGGTCAAGGCGGCCGTGGCACATCGTCGGGCTTACGATCCCATCGCTGCGGCCAGCTTTACGGTGGACACACCGGGGCCGTGCTCCAGCCGTTTGGAGCGATTCCCTTTCCAAAGACTGCGTCGGCCGGTGTTTCCCCTGGACCCTTTGCAGCACGATCCTTTGGTGCCGGAGGAACTCTCCTAGCGGTTTGGCAAACGGTGTGTTTCCCTGTTTGGAAGAAAAAACCAAACCCTCGCCACTTTGGTTGAGAGCTTGTGATGGACTGGCAGCAGGTAGCGAGATTGATTGAACAGGCTCAACAGCAGGGATGGTCGTGGAGCCAGTTTTTGGCCCAGGTGGCGACCGCCGGAGTGGCTTCGCTTGGGGAGGACGCCCAACTGGACCTGGATCGCCCTGTGCGTTGTGGGTGGCCGGAGGTGGTGTTTGCCCAAGGCAAGACGGTCCAGCAGGTGTGCGAGATTTTTTCCCGACTGGTCAATCAGCACGGCACCGCCTTGGCCACCCGAGTCTCGCCCCAACAGGCCCAAGAGTTGCATAAGCGCTTTCCCCAGGGGGAGTACCACGCCCCGGGGCGAACTTTTCGCTTGGGTCGGTGTGAGGTGCGATGCGGGCCGATTGTGGTCGTTGCGGCCGGAACGGCCGATTTACCGGTGGCCTACGAAGCCCTGCAAACCGCCCTGTGGATGGGAGCTTCGGCCCAACTGATCGCCGATGTCGGTGTGGCTGGCCCTCAACGCATCGTGGCTCACTTGCCTCAGCTCCTTCAGGCCCAAGCTGTGGTGGTCGCCGCCGGTATGGAGGGAGCCTTGCCAAGCGTAGTCGGGGGACTGGTACGCGTGCCGGTGGTAGCGGTTCCCACCAGCGTGGGCTACGGAGTCCATCTTGCAGGTTGGGCCCCGTTGCTGACCATGCTCAACAGTTGCGCGCCCAATGTGTGCGTGGTAAACATAGATGCCGGGTTCAAAGCCGGATATTTGGCAGCCATGATTGCCCGACAAACTCCTTCCTGCAATTCCCCTTCCTCGGCTGCTTCCAAGGAGAACACGCAGTGAGCGATCCGGTGCCTTGGGACCATACGCCCGTGCCAAGGCTCAAGCCTCGGGAGCCGGAAAGCCACAAGGGGCACTTTGGCCATTTGCTTGTGGTGGGGGGGAGCCAAGGTCTGGCCGGAGCGGTGGTACTGGCAGCTCGGGCAGCTTTGCGAAGTGGAACCGGGTTGGTTTCAGTAGCTGTCCCCCAGGCCATCTATCCCCCCGTGGCTGCTCAAGAACCGGCCATGATGGTCTGGCCCTTGGCTTGCGATTCCCAGGGACGCCTGACCCCAAACGCCTTGGAACAATTGGAGCCGTTGCTTGCCCGAGCCACCGCAGTGGCCCTGGGACCGGGCTTGGGACAAAGCCCTGGCCTGACCCAATTGGTCTCCATGCTCTATACCAAAATCGCTCTCCCTATGGTCGTGGATGCCGACGGTTTGAACGCATTGGCTCAACTGTCTGGTCCGCTTCGGGCTCCGGCTCCTCGGGTGCTGACCCCGCACCCTGGCGAGTTTGCCCGACTCTGTGGCCACAGCACCCGCGAAGTGCTTGCCCAACGCTGCACCCTGGTGGCTCAACTAGCTCGGGCATGGAAGGCCGTCGTGGTGCTCAAAGGCCACCGCACCTTGATCTGCGACGGTCAGCAAATAAGCCAGAACTTGACCGGCAACCCAGGCATGGCCACCGGAGGCAGTGGAGATGTGCTCACGGGAGTGTTGGGAGCGTTGCTGGCCCAAGGTTGGCCCCCCTACCCAGCCGCCCGATTGGCCACCTTCGTCCATGGCAAAGCCGGCGATTTGGCGGCTGTCCACTGGGGCCAAGTGGCCATGACCGCCTCCGATCTGGTAGAAGCCCTGGCTTGGGCATGGCAGAAGCTGGAGCAAGAGCTTCACTAGCCCACATGGCTTAAGTCCATCACTTCCCCATAGCGGCGAAGCACCAAGTGGCGCAGTCGGTCCCAACGAGGGTCTTGAAGCCGAGGGTCTTGCGCCAACAAGGCTTGGGCATCCTCTCGGGCTTGTTCCAGCCAAGGCTGATCCTCGGGCAATCGGGCAATGTATAGAGGAGCTTGCCCGTGCTGCTCAGTGCCCAGCATGTTGCCTGGCCCTCGGAGGCGAAAATCCACTTCGGCTAGTTGGAATCCATCCTGAATTTGCACGAAGGCTTCCAGGCGTTGTTGGGCTTCGGGAGTGTCGGCTCGGGCAAACACTCCACAGTAGCCCACATGACGCCCCCGACCTATCCGTCCCCGAAGCTGGTGAAGTTGGGCCAAACCAAACAAATGCCCATGCTCAATGGTCAACACGGTGGCGTTGGGCACATCCACGCCCACTTCAATGGCTGTGGTGCAAACCAGCACTTGAGTCTGCCCCTGGACGAAGCGTTGCATGATTTGTTGCTTTTGGACCGAAGGCAGTCGGCCGTGAATGGCTTCCACCTGGTAGCCTTTCAAGGGACCGTGCTGCAACTGTTGGAGCACTTGTTGCACACTGGGCACCGATCCTCCCTGAACCCGAGGCACAACCACATATCCCTGGCGGCCTTGGTCCAGTTTTTTGCGGACGAATTCCCACCACTGCTGGCGTTGATCTTCGGCCACCCAATAGGTGTGGACTTTCTGTCTTCCCGGGGGCATGTCGCGCAGAAGCGAGACATCCAAATCGCCGAATTGGGTCAGGAGCAAAGTCCGAGGAATGGGAGTAGCGGTCATCACCAGGTAGTGAGGGTGCCAAGGACCGGCTTGTTGCAATCGGGCTCGCTGACGCACTCCAAACTTGTGTTGTTCGTCTATCACCACCACGGCCAATTTGGCAAACCGCACATCTTCTTGGATCAGCGCTTGCGTGCCCACCACCAGGTCCACCATGCCGGCTTTGATGCGTCCCAGCAGTTCCTTGCGCTCTTTGCGGCTTTGTTGGCCGGAGACCAACTCCAGCCGCACACGGCTTCGGGCCAGTAGTCGCCGAAGGGTCTGATAGTGCTGTTGGGCCAGAATTTCGGTGGGAACCATCAGCGCGGCCTGATAGCCGTGAGCCACGGCCACCAGCATGGCATACACCGCCACCACCGTCTTCCCACTGCCCACATCGCCTTGAAGAAGCCGGTGCATGGGAAACGATCGGGCCAGATCACGCCGGATCTGAGCCACAGCCTCTTCCTGGCCCGCTGTGAGCCGAAAAGGGAACAGCCGCCGAATTCGGCCATCAATCTTATCGGTCACCTCCAGCGGCACACTCTGCTCCTGCTGAAGTCGCTGCCGGTGCAACTGCACGGCAAGCTGAAGCACCAACAACTCCTGATAAACCAATCGTCGTCTGGCCTGTTGGAGCCGCACATAGTCGTCGGGAAAGTGAATCTGTTCCAAAGCTTCTTGAATGCCCACCAGTCCTTTCTGTTGCCGGAACGGCTCAGGCAAGGCGTCTTCCAACTGCCCTGCGGCGGCCCTTAAGGCGCTTCGCACGGCAAGCTGCACATCGCTTTGGCGCAGTCCCTGGCAGAGCCGATAGACCGGCACGATGCGGCCCTGATGGTGCTGGGGATCGGCGATGCGTTCCACGCGGGGATGAGCCATTTCCAGCATGCCGTGTGGACCGCGCCGCACTTTGCCTTGCAAGGCGATCCAATCGCCCAGCCGAACCACGCGCAGCACATAGTCGGTGTTGAACCACACGGCCCGAAGCACACCCGTGTCGTCTTCCACCAACAGCTCTACCACGCGTTTGCCCAGCCCCGTGCCCCGTTGATCCACATCCACCACGCGTCCCAAGGCCAAAGCCTCTTGTCCTGGCTGGAGCTTGCCCAATGGGATGCGGCGAGTCCAATCTTCGTAGTCCCGAGGAAAGTAAAACAACACATGCTGAAGTGTGCGCAGACCCAGTTGGGCAAAGAGCCTTGCTTTTTGAGGCCCAATGCCCCGAAGACTGGTCAACGGCAACTGGAGCGGCGACTTAGTGCGAGGGTTCATGGTCTTGGTCCAAGGCGTGCCTGTGCTCATTGTAGGGTTTTGCCGGGAGCTAGAAAAATCAGCCCCCGCCAAACGCAGGACGCGACTCGCGACTTGCGACCCGCGTCCTGCGACCTGCGGCGCGTGAAGATCGGCGTGGATTCTTGTTTCGACGCGCAGTTGGCGAGTTGAGGCGTGCGGGCAAATCCACCGGGCGAGCCCATAGCTTCAGCCATGGGAGGACGGCAGTGCCGTGTCAGCCACGAGGAGCTTCCGCTCCGGCTCGGCACGCGGCTTGCGACTAGCGGCGGAGATTCTGCTCCGGAGCAAGCACAAACGTCTATTCTTGCAACCGGCGAGCCGCCGGCTTGAGCCGGCGGAGAAACACGGCGAACCAGCGTGTCTTTTGGCTTTCCCCGGACTGAAGTCCGGGGCTCGCCAAGTTTCGGCACGCGGCTGGAAAGCTTCGGGCTCGCCGAGGGAGATTGGAAAGTAGGAACCAGAAGGCGTTGGAAAAAGTCCTCGCGGCTGGTAACCAAAGGCTTCGCTATAATTCGGCAGAGGGAGAGTAGTTTTTGGAGGATTTTCCCGGCCAAGGTAAGGGACGATGAATCAGCACTCCGACGAATCCCCGATCCCTCCCACTTCGGCACCTTCAGAAGTTGGAGTCAGGGGAGAAAAACTTCTGGTATTTTTGACGGTCTTTGGGGTGCTGATGGGAGGAGTGCTGTTGGTGGTTGTTCTGCTGGGACTGTTGTTCTCTGCGCTTTGGACCAAGCGAGAAGAGGCGAGGCACAAGCGGTGTCTGCACAATTTGGGCATTTTGGCCGAGGCGGTCCAACAGCACGAGCTTCAAAGGGGGTTTGTGCCCACAGCGGGATTCTGGCCCCAACTGGACCCGAAAGCTCAACAAGCTGCCTATTTCCAGGGCCAAGGGCTGCGGTGGTTTCGCCAACAGAACGAGGAGGTTCAGGTTTTGTTGGGCTTGGAGCAGCCCTTGGGTTGGGGCTTTCAGCTCCTGCCGCAACTGGACCTGAGTGATGTGTGGCACCGGACCCAAATGCGCTGCTTGATCGCCGGCCCGGTGCCACAGTTGATTTGCACTTCGCGCCGTTTCAGGCAAGGGCTCCTCGTAGCCCAGTGGGATCAAAGACAAGTGGAATACCAGCCCAGCGACTTTGCCGCGGTGGACTTGGGAACAGAGTCGCTTCTGCTGCCGGTGAATGTGTGTCGGCAGTACCGTCGTCCTGCCAAGCTTCGCACCTGGGAGTTTGTTGCCGACGGGCGTTCTCAAACCGTGCTGGTGGCCGAGAAACACATTCCCGGCACGCTGCTTGGAACTCGGCACCCGGGAGATTGGTTCGGCTTTGCCAGCCCTTGGCATGAGAGCGTGATGCGGCGCCCTCTGAGTGCTGAGGCTTGGGAGCAACTGAGCCGGGATCCGACGGGGTTTCTGGCCCGACTGGAGCGCACCGGTGGCAAGGGAGCGCTACTGGGGCCTGCCAAGGACACAGCCACTGTTTCATATCCGCATGCTCGGTTTGGAGGCTCCCATTCCCAGGGGCTCGTGGCGGCCATGTGTGATGGCTCGGCCCGCACGATTGATTTTGAAATTGACCCTGGTGTGTGGTTTTACTTGTGTCATCCTCGGGACACGCGGACACCAGAGCCTTAGTGGCTTTTTTCCTCTTGTTCCAGCAAGGGACGGAAGAACTTCAAATCCCGGGCAGTCTGTTCCAGACACTCTTGGGTGGAGAGGTTGCGAAAGCTATGAGCTCCTTTGTATTCGCTGTGGAGGGAATAGATACCCTGGAAGCCCAAGCGCTTTAAGGTGGCGACGAAATCCGGGATGGGACTGACTCCGTCGGCCAAGGGACAATTGCGAGTGTGCCATCGCAACTGTCCCCAACGGTCCCGCCGGCCCGGTTCCCAACGAAAGTTCTTCACTCCCACCAGAGCAATCCAAGGGCCCAACAGCTCCAGTCCCTGACGCCATCCGGCTCCTCCGCCTTCCAACACCATGTGCAGCATGTCCACATAGGCTCCCAGCTCCTGGGGAGAAAAGTCCTTGATAAGCTCATAGAGCATGGTTCCGTGCGATGGAATGTAAGGCCCTGAGTGAATGTGCACGCAAGGGAGCACTCCCAAGGGACGAGCCATTTTGACGATGCGTTCCAGGTGGCGTCGCACCTGGTCCATGTGGCGTTTGAGATGTCCCAGCCCAATGTAGCGATAGTAGCCCAGTTTGATGTGCGTGATGCCCTCTTGGGCGGCTACTTCCAGAAGTTTTTGGGCTTGGCGGTCGGCTTGGGTAATGGAAGTGGTCAACATGAGCACGCGCAAGTGGTGGTGATGGGCCACCAGCACTGCTTGCGGTACCAGCTCCGGTGCGTCTTTGGGATGGATGTGGCCACCTGGGCGAACCGTCAAATCCAGCCCATCCACCCCCAAGGACCGAAACCGACGACACACCTCCTCCAGCGACCAATCCTGAAAGCTTTTAGTAAACACGGCAAGGGGCATAACGGCGCTCCTTCACGATTCGGGTTCGCTAGCAGTTTTCCAGCATGCGTCCTGCAAAGTGCTCTTGCAACTCCGAGGGCAATTTGTCAGTAAACCGGCTTGGTCGAAGCCCTTAGTCCTTGTTGTTAAAAAGTACAGAGCTGAGTTTGCTCCGATGAACAAGCGCACGGCATCCTCCAGTTCCCTTACACCTCCTCAGAGCAGTCCAGCCCTTGTGCCAAGTTTTTATTTGGCCGTGGTGCTGGGTGCCGGAGTGGTGCTCTGGGGGATGGTGTTGGGTGGTACTTGGGCCACGGGCGTGAGGGTGCAGGGGGCAGTCAGTCTTCGCGCTCCTTTGCCTCCTTGGCTGGATCAACAAACTCGGCAAGAGCTGGGAAAAGCTTTCCTGGTGCATTTGGGCATGGAGGCCAGCCAGTCACGGGCACTTTCCCAGAATCACTGGCGTTGGGAAGCCCAATCGGTGCAGCAGCGTCGTCAGGCGGCCAGTTTGCTGGGCTTGGAGGAAGTTCCTGCCCAAGCCGTGTTCACCTATCAAGCCACTGCGGCTCAGGTGAGTGTCCAGCTCGTGGTGCGCCGACCCCGCACTGCTGCAGCTCAAATTGAATCCTGGCTTCGGCGAACCTCCCAACGCACTTTGGCCCAAGTGCGTCAAGGCGTGTTTCAACGCTGGATGGCGGCACACCATCACAGCCAGCAGCGATGGCAAAG
Organism: Planctomycetota bacterium; assembly: GCA_024279285.1. Lineage (GTDB taxonomy): Bacteria > Planctomycetota > Planctomycetia > Pirellulales > S012-138 > S012-138. The sequence continues at coordinate 25,465 of JAJRRR010000266.1, read as the reverse complement.
CCTGCTGCGTGCCGAGGAGGAGTTTCGGCGGTGGTTGAAGGGGGTTTTGGGAGAATCCGATTCCGTGGCTGCGGTGGCTTATTGGCGCTGGCCCGTCCAGAGTGCCAAGCAGGCCCAAGGTCCTCAGGGCCACCCTGATTCGTCTTCCGGTTTCCAAGGCCCGGTCAAGACTCCGCCCACAGATACCATTGAGCAACTCCGTCGTCGGATTGCCCAGTTGGAGGCCCAAGATGCCCAATTGGCTGTGCGGCTTACCCCATTGCACCCGGAGCGTAAACTCCTGTTGCAACAGTTGGCCCGGCTCCGAGCCCAACTTGCTCAATCGCTTCGTCAGGCAGGACGCACCATGGTCCACAAAGCTTCCCAACAGACCACCTCCGCCACTACATCTACTCTGCTGCGGGAGCATCTGGCTCAGCTTCGTCAGTTTCAGGACCGATTGAGCAACCTGACCCAACAGTACATCCAAGCAGCTCAGCAGGAAGCCCAACTGTGGCAGTATTTGCTCCTGCTGGATCGGCCTGAGAACTTTCAAGTGATCCAGAGCCTGGGCACTCCACAGTGGATTGCCAATCGTCGCAATGGGCTCTTGGGAGCTTTGGCGATATTGGGCGCCACGGTGGCCTTGGGAGCCCTTGGGCTGGGACGCCGTGCTCAGAGGGCGTTTGCCACGGCGGACGAAGTGGCTCAATCTTTGGGCGTTCCGGCCATTCGGGCCCAGTGCTTCCCTTACTTGCCAGGGCCGGTGCAACGACTGCGACAACGGCTGTTCTGGATCCAACGAGGAGCCGAAGCCCTACTGGTGGTTTTGGTCCTTTGGGTGGTTGTAGCCACAGTAGGTCAGCAGCAATTTGCCCAATTGCTCCGTCACGACCCGTTGCTGGCTCTGGCTTGTCTGGTCCGGATGACGGCAGCGGGAGTGTGGTAGCCGAGGCCATTGGGTCTGACAAGCCAGGAAAAGTTTTTCAATTGAAGCGATTGCATGCCGTGTGCCGATTGTAGCGATCAGAAGGGCCCCATCCCCCGGCTGGGGCTTGCCGCCGGCTGAGAGGCCCCGAGCAGATTGGGCAACAACTTTCCCTTGACATCCCAGGCAGGTCGTAGCGGCCATGTACGAGAGCTTCTTTGGACTTTCCCAGCGTCCGTTTCCCTCCGTGCCAGTGCCGAAGCGGTATTTCCCGGGCACGGCCATTGACGCCGCCCGAGCCGATTTGCTGCGCTGTATTCAGCGAGGTGAGGGACCAGCAGTGGTGATCGGTGGCCCCGGGTTGGGCAAAACCCTGCTGCTGCTAGTGCTGGCAGAGCAGTTGCCTCAACAAGTGCCTTCGGTGCTCTTGAGCCACGGCCTGATCCGCTCCCGCAAGGAACTGTTCCAAACTCTCCTGGAAGCCCTGGGCGAAGAACAGCTTCCCGAAGACGAAGCCCGGCTGCAACTCCTTTTGAGAAGAAAGCTCACCCGGGAAGAACGCTTCCATCGCGGCTTGGCCCTGCTGGTGGACGAAGCCCATGGCTTGGATCCCTTCCTGCTGGATCAGTTGCGGATGCTGACCAATGTGGTTCGGCACAACGAGCCTGTGGTGCGATTGGTGTTGGCCGGAACGCTCCGGCTGGAAGAGAGTCTCAGTGGCCCGGAGTTGGAGTCTTTGAATCAGCGTCTAGCTGTTCGCTGCTACTTGGAAAGCTTTGACAAAGCCGAGACGGCTGACTACATACGGTTTGAGCTGGCCGTCTCTGGCGGCCAGGCCACCCAGGTGTTTGCTCCCGATGCCTACGAGGCAGTGTTTCGGCTCACTGACGGGGTGCCGCGGCTGATCAACCAGGTGTGCGACCACGCTTTGGTGTTGGCTTATTCGCGTCGGGTGCGGCCAGTGACGGGTGCTCTGATCCACGAAGCTTGGGCCCAACTTCAACAACTCCCTTCGGCTTGGACGGAGCCGAGCCCGGAAAACCCCTCGCCAGAAAGCGCCGGAGCGGTGGTGGAATTTGGCACCTTGGACGACCCTCTGCCAGAAACCACAACCACTTCCCCCTCGACGGCAGGAGAGTCTGAGTCTTCCAGCCAGGAGGACCAAACGCCCAACTCGTCCCAACCTGCCCAACAGGCAGAAGATTCTTCGGCACCGGAGCAAGCAGCTTCCCAACAGGATACTTCCTTGAGGCTTTCGGATTCTCCGGCCCGGAAAGCTGAAGACCCCCAGGGAAAGCAAGCCCTTCCCGATTCCCAGCAGCAGCCTGAACAGCATCTCACTGGGGAATCCGCAGAACAAGAAACCGAAAAGGAAGCCGAATCTTCCGAAACGGGAGCTATCCGTGCGCCGGAGGCTCAGCAGCCAGAACACATCTCACCCCAGGGACAAGAAGCCACAGCTTCCGTGGTCTTTGGCACCTCGGAGCCAGGACCTTTGGCTTCAGAAGAAGCGTTGACTTCGGAAGAAGCGTCAGAGCAGGGGGAGGCTGCCGTGGCAACCTCCGCCCAGCAAGAGCACCCTGAAACCGAAGAACCGGCAGAGCCGTTTGTACGGCATGAGCTGGACATCCGGCAAACCTTGCACCAATTGGATCGCAATTGGCAAACAATCCTGGAACAAGCTCAGCAAGAAACTCAAACGGATGCTCCTTCGGCAGATGCACAAGTTGGTTCGGCAAGTGCCCAGTTCGAAGAGGAAACCATAGAGGATCTCTACGCAGCCCTGGATGCCCAATCGCTGTCAACTCCGTCTGCTCAAGATCACCCGCGCACTCAAACAGTCTCCGCAGCGTCCGAACTGCTGCACTGCGATGAATCGCCGGAAGACGCTTCTTCTGAGGGCTTGTCGCAACGAACCGCTTCGGGGCGAACCATCGCCAAAGAACCGACGGAGCCGGTCCGGCTCAAGTTGGAGCCACCTGAGGCGGCTTCACCAGGAGAGGAAATCCAGGTACAAGTGCATCCGGATCGGGTGGAAGTGGTGGTGGATCCTTATGCTCCGCTGATCTCTGCTTCCCAAGCAGAGTCTTCGCAGCCACAGGGCCTTTCGGGGACGCACCAACCCGATTCGGCAGAAGGACCTGACTTGGCAGTCCAAGCTCCCGAGGAGCAGAACTTGCCAGCTTCTGCCGTAGAAGTATCTGCTGGAGAAGGCGTGTTGCTCATTGAGGAGGAAGGACAAACCGAATCCGAGGAACCGGCAACCGCGTCGGCAGAGCAGGATGTGGAAGTGGTGCCGCGACAGCAGTGGCCCGAGGCATTTCGTCAGTTGCACGGTCCGCAACAAAGCTAAAGGGGACGAGGGCACTATGCCAGCTTCTCGTGAATCCGGCAACCACATGGGATCAAAGCAAAAGACCTGGGAACTGGTACACAGGGGATGTGTGTCCTTGCAGGTGAGTTGTTTTCTGCCGGTCCCCCGGCTGCCACTGCATCTGAGCAGGCAAACTGCGGAAGCACACACTCCTTGGCAGGAAGTATGGCGGCTGCCCGTAGGGCTGATGGACTGGAAGCGGCAATGGGCGGCGCAATGGACCATTGGCCCTGGCATTCAGGTTCCGGAGTCCCCATCCCAGCGTAAGCTCCGCCGGGACAACTCACACGGGGCCTCCGGACCCCACTGGACGCAGCTTCGTTTTGACGACGCTTCCGAGCACTCTTTTGAATCTGAGCAGAGCGAGCGAAAGCCTTCGGCTTCTTTGGTTTCGCAGCAGGGGGCTTCACCGTTGGAGCACGCGCAGGGGCAGGGAGCCAATGAGGATTTCGCCTCCGATCCGCCTTCGAAAACACCAGTTGGAGCAAGGGATCGGGCTAAATGCGTGCCGGAGTTTTACAAGGAGCTTTACCAGGACTTGCAGTGTCGGCTTGGATCCAGGCTTGCCCAAGTGGTAGCTTTGTGTCCTGTGCCCCCGGCTGAGCAAGGGCTTGGCCAGTTGGCCCAAGGGCTGGCAGGGGCTGCCGCAGCCCAAGGCAAGCAAGTTCTGCTCGTTTTTGCTCAAACCAGCACCCTGTCACCCGGACCAGGGCTGACCGAGCTTCTGGCCCAAGATCAACATCACTGGCGCCGGCTTTTGCGTCCAGGGGTTTACCCGGGCGTGCAATGGCTCCCTCCTGGCAAACTCCCTTGGTCCTCTTTGCAAGCCGGAGTTCGTTCCCGCCTGGTTCAGCTTCTAGGCCAGTGGCGTAAAGAGTTTGACTGGGTGTTGGTTGTAGGACCTCCGGTGGAGGAGTCCGAATGTTGGGAAACTTTGGCCGAGATGGGCCAGGTGCTATTGGTGTTGAGCTTGGAAGAGAGTGCCCGAGCCGATGCCCAAATGGCCCAACGACTCCTGCGCCGCTGCGGCGGAGAGGTGGCCGGCTGCATTGTGCTCCCAGCTCAAGGAGCGCCTCGGGAAAAAGTCGCTGCTTGAGCCGGAAGGTTATTTATGGGGTTTCGGGCCGAGGGACGAGCACAGGCACTTCCGGCTCCCCGGGCAAGGCTCCTGTGCCCCAGACCACCACCCGATCTTTCCCCTGAGATACCCGATATGACTTACCCGTCAGCTCTGACAAAGGCACCGGTCCTTGTTGGCCCAACGCACGCTCCAGGGCCAGGGTCCAGGCGGCCAGTCGGGCCCGATCCAAAGCTTGTTGCTTCATTCCCAAGAGTACATCCGGCAACAGCAGCACGCAGGCGGCCGGGTGCTCCGGGGTCTTGACCCGAAGCCGTCTCTCCAAATGACTCAAAAAATCCCGACGCTTCCAATAGGGACGCTGAGCCAGAGCAATCAAGTCTTCCATCTCTTCCAGATAGTAGGCTTCGTCTTTTTCCAGCATGTGCCTAGGGGCAAAACGGAGTTTGTGTGCCAGTTCGTTGCCCAGTCGTTGGCGATCTTCACCAGTGATGACATCCTCCCACCGTTGGGCGTAGAGATACTCGTAGAAGTGCAATCCTAATGCCCGATCTACGATCCAGGCATGGTGATCCTCTGGCAAAGCGGCTTGGGCCCGATGAAGCTCTCCCAACACCTGGCCCAACTGAGCCGTGCTGAGCCGATGCCGGACCAAGAGGGATTGCAGCCCTTGCAAGGCTTCGTTGCGCAACAACGCCGCCTGAATCCGCACCACCGGATGGCGATGGCCTTGCAAGGCTCGGGCCAGATGGAGAGCGTGGACCATATGTTGGGTGGCTTCGTCCAGGTTGTCTTGCCACGCAGCTTTCAAACCTGCCAGCACCTCCAACCGCAAAGCGGCTTGCACCTGGTAAAGAAACCGCAAATCAGCTTCCAAGCCTTTGGCATAGTCAATGGGAAACACCGCCAGGGGAAGCTCCAAAGCCCGGTGCACTTGAGCCAGGGCTTCCTGGTGCTTGTCCACGATGGAACGCACTTGTTCCTGGCGGAGCGGATCATTCCAGAGTCGCTCGGGTGGGAAGAATGAAGCCAGAGCTTGTGCCAGCGATTGAGCATCATCCGGGCCGAAAAGATTCCGAAGGATCAAAGCAGCATTTTCGTCCGGGCTGGCTGGGGGATCGCCCAGGTGCCACAGCAACATCCGTTGCTTGAGCAGTCGGCGATATTGTTGGACCAGTGGCTGGTGTCGGGCTTGTTTGAGGTGTGGCAGACGGTAAAGGGGTTCCTGCTTGGGTGGCAACTGACGCCGCTGACACCCTGCCAGGGCAATAGCTCCCATCATCAATCCCAAAACCTCTCGCCTGGAAAGAACAAGGTTGCCATACAACATGGCTTTTTCCCCAATGAGTGTGTGCGGGCCCGAAGGAAACCGTACCGAAGGGGCCTCAAAGGGAGCAAACTCAGATTGGCTTGGGCAAGGACTTTCTCCTAGTGGTCGGAGTCAACTCTCCGTTGGCCAAAGGCGCCTTGGGGCCCGAGGGCCCTTTGTTGAGTGTCGGTTCTCCTACTGGAGCGGCTTGCAAAAACCCCCGCTGGAGTTGCTAGCACCACCTTTGCCCCCGACAGAGTTCGAAAAACCGCCTCTGTCAGAAACGCCCGGAATATGCAAGCACGCCCCCTGGCCGGTGTGGTACAATGACCAGCACCTTCCGGCGGCGTGACAATGGCTACCTGGGTGCCTGAAGAATCGGCAGCTCGTCTTGGCCCAGCGGCTTATTTGCAAATCCCAGGCCAGGAGACGGAGTGATGAGCCAGGAGATTCGGGCCTTTGTAGTTCGTAAGCAGGACGGAGAAGTCAGCCACCAAGTGGAGCTGGTGAGCGAGCAAGATTTGGGCCAGGGGGATGTGTTGATTCGGGTCCACTGGAGTTCGCTTAACTACAAGGATGCCTTGGCCGCCAAAGGGCATCCGGGCATTGTTCGCCGCTTTCCTCATGTGCCGGGTATAGATGCGGCGGGAACCGTGGTGGAGAGCCAGTATGAGCGCTTGCGTCCAGGTCAGCAGGTGCTCATCACCGGATACGAATTGGGAGGGGGGCACTGGGGCGGTTGGGCTCAACGGGTCCGTGTGCCTCACCAGTGGGTGGTGCCGCTTCCGCAGGGGCTTTCGCTTCGGGAAAGCATGATCCTGGGCACAGCCGGATTCACCGCCGCACTGGCCTTGCAAAAACTCCTGGACTGGGGTGTGCAGCCGGAACAAGGACCGGTGTTGGTCACGGGAGCCTCCGGTGGGGTCGGTTCGCTGGCCGTGGCTCTGCTGGCCCAACAAGGGTTTGCCGTAAGCGCCGTGACGGGCAAGCCTCAGGCCCAAGAGTTCCTCCACCAACTGGGGGCCCAAGAAGTGCTCCCGCGCCAAGTGCTTCAAGCCCCCGGGGACAAGCCGCTTTTGTCAGGCCGTTGGGCGGCTGCCGTGGACACCTTGGGCGGAGAGCCCCTGGGAGTGATCGTCCGATCCCTAAAGCCCCAAGGGGCCGTGGCCGCCTGTGGACTGGTGGCCGGGGTGGAGGTGCCCTTGGGAGTGTACCCGTTTATCTTACGAGGAGTGGGCTTGTTGGGGGTGGATTCGGCCGGATGTCCCTACACCGTGAGGTTGCAACTGTGGAGCCGCCTGGCCGGATCGTGGAAACCCCGAGGGCTGGAACAAATCGCCCAGCGAGAGCTTACCCTGGATCAACTCTCCCAGGCTGTTGAAGAAATCTTAAGCGGAGGAGTGCAAGGTCGCGTGTTGGTTCGCCTTCAAGATGAATCCGGGCCGGAAGCCGACAAGTGACCCACACTGGTGTGGAAAAAACGCCGCCGACGCTCCTGAGCTTCCAAAGCAGACGAGTCCTTAGTCTTCAAGTCTTCCAAGTTGGCCTGACAGTATCGGCAGCCAATCATTTGGAGGTGGAACTTTACATATTGGGCCCAGGGCTCTTCCAGCTTCTGCTCCAGATACAACTGGAGCTGCTGGCGTGAGGGACAAGTGATGCGATTGCGTCGCCAGATGGCTCCCAAGGTGTGCACACCCCGATCGCGCGAGGCCACAATAGCGGCCAACTCCTGCCGAAGTTGAGGATGAGTGCGCAGGGTCTGCTCCACGCAGGCCATTTCTTCTGGGGCCAAGGCTTCATCCAGATAGGCTTCCAGGTGTTCGCGCGAAAAGGGGAGTTGGCTCATGCCCGATCTCCTTGCTCCACAATCAGGCTGGTCCCGCCTTGGCGGCGGATGGCTTGTTTGAGCTTGCGGAGAAACTCAAACTTCACATTGGCCACGGTTTGCTCGGACATTTGGAGCACGGCGGCCACTTGTTTGTTGGCCAAACCGCGCACAAAAAGCAACTCCACGCACCGCAGTTTGTCCCAATCTCCACGCTCCTGCCAGGCAGAAACGATGCTGCGCAGGGCTTTCACCAAGACTTGTTCTTCCTGGTGTTGTCGTTCTTGGTTGCCGAAGATGGTGGAAGCCCCTTGGACCGGGGAGAGGAGTTGCCAAGAGGTGGTGGAATCTCCGGCGGCGTCGGAGAGGGAAAGCGTGGGCCGACGCCCCTGACGACGCAAATAGTCCGTCAGCTTGTAGGCGGCGATGGTAAAAAGATAAGTTTCCAAGGATCGGGATTCATCATAGTGGGGCAAACTGGTCAAAAAGCCCACGAAAGTTTCCTGCACGATGTCTTCGGCTTCTTCGGGTCGCTGGAGCCGCGAGCGGACAAACGCCAGCAGGCGACCTTCGTATCGGGCAATCAGTTCTTCCCAAGCCTGGGCGTCGCCTTGGCGGACTTGGGCAACAAGCCGCTGATCGTCTTCGGAGGCGGATGGGGCCATAGGACATCAGGACCGGGACAAAGGGAGGGCCACCAGGGCTCCTATAGCCCCAGGGCCCATAGGACCAATGCTCCCCATCCCAATATGCTGGCCCCCACGCCAACTTGCAACCATCGGCGAAATCGCCCTCGGGTGCCTTGATCTATCTTCAGTCCAACCAACACCAGACCCAATGCCACCCAGATCCCCCCCAAAGCCCAAACTACCCGAGAGGCTGCCTCTCGGGCACGAAGCTCCTGAACCAGTTGGTCCAGCCGATGCAGGTCTTGTTGATGCACTTCAAGCAAAGCGTGCAGGCGGTACATCGTGCCCGTGGGCGGCTCAAAGTGACGCACTTCTTGAAAAGTCTCTTTGAGGAACAGTTCTTCGGTTCGGGGCCATTGGTTCAAGTGTTGGGTCAGATGTTGGGTCTTTTCGTCATCCAGGCGGAATTGCTGTTGGGCCAGCAGGGCCAGTTGAGTACACACCCGAAGCCGCAACTCCTGCTGAGCCCGGGGAAGCTCCTCGGCTGAAAAAAACTGCGTGTGCACCGCTCGCCGCAACACCCAACCTTGTTGCCCTTGTTCAAATCGCCACTTTTCCTGACGGGTCCACGAGGGCAGGGGAGCAGAAGGCTTTCCCTGGCTGTCCCCCCACGGAGGCTGTTCTCCAGAAGGTTCCGCTTTCGGAGGGGGTTGATCCGAGGGGGAGTCCGAGGGAGGTGCCTGGGATGGGCGTTCTGGTGCCGTGGGGAGTTGCTGGACGAGGCGCTCTTGTACCCTGGTCCAGAAGTCCTCCGGGAACTGGGCTAGTTTCCACACCACCGCAGCCACCAACAACCAACCCAAGGTGCGCCCGACCATGCCAAAACCGTCCGTTCCACTTCGGGCACTACGCGAAAGCGCCCACAGCGCCACCGCCCCAAGGATGGCCAAAAAAACAAAAGTGGCCAAAACAAGGATCCAAGCGGCAATTTCCATGTTGGGTTGCATCGTTGTTTTTTCCCAGAGCAAGGGTCAAGCAGCTTGGATTCTCTGTTGGGGAGAGTGCCAAGGGCTGGTAAGTTGCAGTCCGGCCGAAAACACACCCACCAGGAACATTCCCCAAGGTTGAGGGAACGGAACCACCAAAGTGCTCAACACCCAGGCAGCCATGATGTTCAAACCCACGCTCCACAGGCTCAGTCGTGCCCAACGCATGGGCGAGCTTTCCCGCCACCAACGAAGTGCAGCGAGCAAAAATCCCAAGTACAACGCATGGGTTTGAAACCGGGGGCGTCCCAGCAGATCGTACCAGCGGGCAAGGTCCTTTGGTTCCAATTCGGCCGTGGGCGTCAAGGAAACTTGCAGTTGCATCTGCAACGCCCAAGCCACAGATCCCCAAAGCAGACCCAGCGCCAGCAAAAACAGTCGCCGACTCAGGCTGTCTGAAACCTGAGGGTCCCAACTTGTTGTGGTCAACTGCACCAACCACACGCCCACGGTGGCCACCGATGCCAACCACAAGAATTGGTTCCATTGCCACGCGGGAGCAAACACCATCATCACCACCGCAGCCAGCAGGGGCACGACCAATCCGGCAGTCCACATCCCTCCCAACACATGAATCCACTGTTGTTGAGAGGTGGACCAAGGCAGTTTCCAGCCGGGAGGGGCGGTGTTTTCGGCCTGGGTGGACCTGGGCACGGCATAAGCCACCGCAGGAGCCCGAACCGGTGGCGGTTCTACCGGCTCGGATGCTTCAGGAGCCGGAGAGCTTTCCGCTGGTGCAGGAGAATTCGGCTCGGCCACGCACAGCCAGATGACGAAGTACATCAGATAAATGACAAACGCCGCGACCACCAGCGGAATCCACACTCCGGCCGTCATGGCCGCCAATATGACCAGTCCCAGCAGCACCAACACCTTTCCCCAAAGGGGCAAGGCCGCCTGCTCCCACCGGAGACGCACTTTCCGCTGGAGTTGCCACAGAGCCTTCATGATCGGCTCTCGGGGTGGAGAAGAAGCAGGACTTGAGTCGGGAGCCTGGGCAGCTTCTCTTACAGGTGGCTCAACTACCGTGGTGGCCTGGGGGTCCACCGGTCCGCTCCCTTGCACCAATTCCACCTGGGATGTCGGTTCCGACGAGGTCACCTGAACCGTGGCAGCCCCCTGAGGCGGTGGAGGCAATTGGGCCAGCATTTCTTCCACCGAATCAAACCGCTGTTGGGGATCTTTGGCCAACGCCTTAGCCACGACCTGGCGGAAAGGTTCAGGGAGTTTTTCCACCGGCGGTTGGGCCGTCAGGTGCTTCATCAAAATCTCGCCTACCGACTCCCCGTCAAACGGCACTTCCCCGGTGAGCATCTCGTACAAAATTACTCCCAAGGCATAGATGTCTATCTGTTTGCCATAGCGGCCGTTGGCCACCTCGGGAGCCATGTAGTGCACGGTGCCGATGCTGGTGGTCTGGCCGCTGCGACGCGAGGGAGAGATGAACTTGCTTAGGCCATAATCCCCCACCTTCACCGTGCCTTGATCGTTGAAGATATTGCCGGGCTTGAGGTCCCGATGCACGATGCCCTGCCGGTGCAGGTAAGCTACCGCTTGGCCGATGCTATGGAACCACGCCAGCACCTGGTCTTGAGGCATTCCTTGGGGATGGCGAGCCAGCACCCGCTCCAGCGTCTCTCCCCGAACATACTCCATCACCACCCAATAGTTCCCCTGCCGATCTTGCCGGATGTCCAGGAGCATGAGCAGGTGGGGGTGCTTGAGATTCAAGCACTGTCGCACTCCACGAAGCTCCACATCCAGGTTGCGTCGGATGAGCTTCAAGGCAACCTGTTTTCCGCCTTGGCTGAGGGCGTAGTACACTTCGCCGAATCCCCCGTGGCCAATGCCTCGTTGGATCCGATAGCCCTCAAGCGGTGAAGAACCGGGCGGAAAGGTGAACTCCATCGTTGGCTTCCCACAGTGGCGGCGATGCCGCGGTGAAAGGTGCACTGGTGGAGCGACTCCCACTGCCATTGTTCCAACTTACCACACGACGGGTGGGGTTGCAGTTGTGCCCAAGGCGAAGCTTCGCAAAGGGGCAGGGCGGCGGTGCCTGCAAGTCATGCGGCACCGCCGCAAGGCGAAGACCGTGGTTTAACCTTCCCCCTCCTGGCCCGCGGGGGTGGAATCTTGCTGGAAGTATCGGGTCACTTCTTCCACGATGTCGGGAGCGTCGCCACGCTGGTGGACCGGGATTTCCTCGTAGGCGTCGTTTTCCTGGTCGGCCAGTCGGGCAGCTACCTCAATCCGCTGCTGAAGCTCACGCACCAGAGTCTTGAGCCGGCTCAAGTGCGAATCGTCAATCTGGAACTGGTTCATCGTCTCGGCTGCTCGCACCATTTCCAACTGGGCGGCCAGGTTTTCGATTTCCAGCCGCAATTGGCTTCGGGCGGCGATCATGCCTTGGAGCTGCTTTTGCAAGCCTTGGAGGGATTTTTGCCGGGCACGATACACCTGACGCAGATGTTCCAAGGTGGAGCGGTTGGTCTTGTAGCGTTGGAAGCGTCGCTGGAGGTCTTCGCGGACTTCTTGGGCCGAGTAAGTGCGACCGGCGTAGGTGTAGTGGGGCTTGCCCTGAGCCAGATCGTCCCGAAGCATCAAAATCTCCGCCTGACCCTGGCGCAGCTTCTGCTCCAATCGTGCGATTCGCTGGACCAGTTGTTCCAGGCGGACTTGCTCTTGAGCGATGCGGCGTCGGTTTTCGCGGATAACAGGTTCCAGATCGGCCAGCATTTTTCGGGCCCGACGCAACTCAAACTCCGTGGGCACCTGCTGGCGCACCTGTTGGCGCACATCCGAGACAATGGTGCTCAAGTAGCTCCAGGCATCCCGACCAAAAAACAAGGTGCCCAAGGCCACGACCACGGCTGCTGTAGTCAACACTTTTCGGATCATGGCTTTAACTCCTTACCCTCCGAGGATTTGGGAAACGCCCCTTGCCGCCATCCGGGACCCATCGCCAAGGGTTTTTCCTGCAAATCGGTGTTCAGAAATTGGCTCCCGGGGGAGCTTTCCAAAGGGTGATTCGCCTCACGGCAGGGGAGCTTGAGGAAATTTTCCAATTTTCTCGCCAAAACACTTTTGCATCTTCCAACCGCACCGGAAACACTAAAAACGCATGCAAGCTCCGGCCCGGGCCAAGTTCGCACCTATTACCCTCACTCGGAGAAGTGCCGACCATGAGAACCTTCTGGCTGCTTGCAGCTTTGAGCATGGGATGCCTTGGGCCTTTGGGGCCCACTTGGGCCCAAGAGCCACGCTGGGTTTCCCAACAACTGGCCGACGACTTGGGCGTCGGATACGCCGTGCGCTGCGTGGATGTGAACCACGATGGCCGAGTGGACATCGTGGTCGTGGATCGCCGTCGGGTGCTGTGGTACGAAAACCCCTCCTGGAAACCGCGGTTAATCGTCCAGGACCAGACCATGCCGGACAATGTCTGCATTGCCGCTTATGACATTGATGGCGACGGTTTGGTGGATTTTGCCTTGGGAGCCGGGTGGCAGTTTCGCAACACTCAGGCTGGCGGGACTCTTCAGTGGCTGCGGCGTGACCCGCGCGGCCTGGATCATCTGTGGCAAGTTTTTCCCATCGGACGCGAGGCGACTTTGCATCGGATCAATTGGGCGGATTTGGACGGGGACGGTCGGGCGGAGCTTGTAGTGGTGCCGCTTTTTGGCCCTGGGGCCACAGCACGAGCCAATTTTGAAGATGCCCCCTTGCGCGTGCTGGCCTTCTCGATTCCCCCAAACCCCCAACGCGATCCCTGGCCTCGGCGCGTGATCAATCACCAACTGCATGTGGCCCACAACTTCTGGCCTCACGACTTGGACCGCGACGGGCGTCTGGACCTGCTGGTGGCCAGCTACGAGGGAGTTTCGTGGTTGCGGAACTTGGGCCAGGGCCAATTTCGCCGCATCCGGCTCAGTGCCGGGTTTGTTAATCCCGGTGGCAAAAAAGGAGCCAGTGAGATCAAAGTGGGCCAGCTAGCCCCTGGACAATTCTACCTGGCCACCATCGAACCCTGGCACGGAAACCAGGTGGTGGTCTATTGGCACTTGCCCGATCAATACCCCCTGCGGTGGCAACGACTGGTGATTGACGACCAGTTGGAGTGGGGGCATGCCGTCTGGTGTGCCAATCTGGACGACGATCCCGCCCAGGAGCTTGTCATCGGTGTGCGCAACCACCAAGGAGCCGCGGCTCCCCGAGGAGTGCGCATCTACGATCCTCTGGACCGCCTGGGACGCCGATGGAAACGCACCTTGCTGGAGCCTGGGCAAATGGCCGTGGAGGACCTGGTCGTGGCCGATCTGGACGGCGATGGCCGGAACGACATCGTGGCCGTGGCCCGACAAACCCACAACCTCAAAATCTACTGGAACCAACCCCTAAGGAGCTCAGACAAGTAAAAAGTCCAGAGATCAACAACTAGCCAGCAGCAAGCAGCCATCGGCAAGGGGGAAGGGTAGGTGGCGAATGGCGAATAGCGAATGGCAATGGCGAGTGGGGAATTGCGAAGGGCCAATAGCCAACAGCGATGCCCCAAGCGCGCCCATTCACGCACCGCAAACCGCAGGACGCAAGCCGCAAGTTGTATTTCGGGGCTGGGGGTGAGGAAATATCAAAATCAGGCAGCCCCCTGGGCCTTGGCGCCGAAACAAGAATTCACGCCTATCCCGAGCGCCGCATGGCGCAGGACGCAAGCCGCACTAGTCCCACCACCACACATCTGCTGGCACTTGCTCGGGCTTTTGATCCTGGTGGCGGCTGGCCAGTCGGCCTTGTCCGTCGGTGTGGATTTTTTCCGGGGCGACGAATCGGGCCGGAGTGATGTACACCCCTCCGCTTACGGCCACCACCACTTGCCGTCCGCGTAGCACCCGATAGTTGGCCACCGAAGGCACTTCCTTGGGAGCCGGACCCAAGGCCACCGGATACTGCTCCGGATCGCCGAAGCAGGTCAGGTGCCAGCCCACTCGTTGGGGAATCCCTTCCGCATAAAGCAACGCACACACCAAGGCCAGGTCAAACACATTTTGCAGATCGGCATAGACATGGTGTTCTGCGGCCAGATGGTCGAAGTGTCGGGTGAAGTTGGCGGCAAAAGCGGCTGCCCAAGGATCGCGTCGTTGGGCCGGAACGATTTGGCCTTGTCGGGTCAGCAGTTCGCTTTCGCTCAGCACTTCCACGCCTTGTCCCCGAAGCTCATAAGCGTTGCGATCCTGGCTGGCCACCACTGCTTCGTAGTTCATGTTGAACCACCATCGCAGCATGCCCACGGATGGCAGCTTCTGGCCGCGTTGCACTTGGAGCAGGTCCAGGTAGCTTGGCACCTGGGCCGGACCCGGCTCCAGCCCAATCCCAAGCAGTTTCATCCGATAGTCGGCTTCAAACATGACATGGGCAACTCGGGTGCGAGGGTCAATGCCGCGGAATCGCACTTGTTGCATGCCCAGGCGTTGACGCAGTTGTTCAATCCAGCGACGACGGTTGGCAGGAGTGCGGCGCTGCTTGCTGGATTGGGCCAGGTACTGTTGCACCCGAATCAGGTTTTCCCGCTTGGGTTCAATGGAGCAGGTGATAATTTCCTGGGGGTTTTGACGCATCAGCCGGAGCAGCACCACCAGATCGTCCAGATGCAGCACGGGGCGTCCGGTTTGGGCGTTGACTGCTCGGCCCAAGCGATCATAGGTCCAAGGGCCAGCTGGTCCGGCCAGCACCACATCGCCCGTTTCCGGATAAATGAACACATATTGCACTTTGGTCAGTCCGGCCAGATAGCGCATGGCGTCGTCCAGGTCCTGTCCGGCGGCCAGACGGAGCTGGACCATTTTTTCCAATCGGGTGAGAGAGACTTTTCGCAAGGGGCTGGGGCGAAGCACATCCCGATGCTCGACGCTGATCCGATGGCGCCGTCGCAGCACAAGCAGCCGCCCTTGTTTTTCCTCGGCCAGAACCGAGTGCACCGTGCCCAACGCATCCACCCGAACCCCGCCGGCTATGGCAAACGGCTCAATAGTGCCCTCGCCGGTGGGATCCCAGGAGTCCGGTTCAATGGTGCTTTGGATCAGGTCAATCAACTGGTCAAAGTCGGCTTGAGCTGCTCCTCCTGGAGCTTGGCCCAAGAATCGTTCTTGAGAAATCTCTTGCACCAGGGAGCTTCGGGAACGGTCGTCGCGGATTTGGGAAGCAGATTGCAAGGCCGGTCGGAACATTCCGGCTTGGGCTTGGGCTCGGGCCACTTGAGCCAGCACGGCGTCCCGACGACCCGCTGGCAACTGCTCCACCAACCGACGAGCCAAAGGAAACTCCCCGGCTGCCAAGTGCTGCTTGACCCGGTGCAGAACCTCATCCTGCTGGGCTAGGGTTCCCGCCTCCCAAACCAACCAACTCACCACTGCCCACGCCCAAATTCCCACCACACACACGCGATGCCGCATGATCGGTTCTCCAAGCTTGCACCAGTCCAAGGAGGTGAATCCTAAAGCCCAAAGCCCACCGGGCGCGTCTTTCATAGATCGCAATTACCATTTATGTTTGCCCCGTTGACCAAAATCAAGCAAAATCCGCACTTTGCCTGGTTGAGCGGCCGATCCGTCTCGGCGGGTGCTGACAAGTGCTAAAGGCAAGGAGTGGTTATGGATCAGCAAGTGGTGTTCCGGGGAATGCGGTTTGATGTGGTGGAGCTTCAGGTGCAAACGCCCGATGGCAAGCAGCACAAGCGCCAATTGGTGCGTCATCCGGGAGCGGTGACCATCGTGCCCCTGGTGGACGATGATCGGGTGTGCCTGCTGCGGAACTATCGGGCAGCAGCAGGGGAGTATCTCTGGGAACTGCCGGCCGGAACCTGCGAGCCGGGCGAATCGCCCCTACAAACCGCTCAACGCGAACTGGCCGAAGAAACCGGCTATCAAGCCGGACGACTCCAGCGTTTGTGTGGGTTCTACACCTCTCCGGGAATCATGACCGAGTGGATGGAGGTGTTCGTGGCCACGCAATTGGTTCCCGGAACCGCCCGACCCGAGGCCGGAGAAATGCTCCATACGCGGATTCTCACCTGGTCGGAGGTTTGGGAGCTGGTGGCGCGGGGAGAGATTCGGGACGCAAAGACCCTCTGCGCGCTGCTTTTCTACGAGCGGTTTGTTGCTCGTCGGTAGGAGAGGAGCCGTTGTCCCTACAGCCCGTGGTTGGAAAGCTCCTCAGTGGCATTTTGGAACATATTGCCTGCTTGTTGGCCCACGGCAGCCACGGCACCCACCACAGCCAGGAAAATCACAGCCAACAAAGCCGCGTATTCCACCGCCGTAGGGCCGTCTTCCTCGCGCAGTAGTGCTAGCCACAGTCTGCTCACGCTCGTGCTCCTTGGCCTCAGGAGGAGAAACGCTTGCCTGGGAGCGCTTCGGTCATTGCAACTGTAGAACATGCCTTGACATAGGTCAAACTGGGGCAAAGGGACAGCACAGCACACATGCGGCCCTTGGAGAAGAATCTCCCCGGGGGCGCTGTGCCGACGAGCCAGCCCGACTACAATGGCCACAAACGACCCCCGAACACCGTTTCCCCAAAAAGGAGAGCCACAATGAAAATTGCACGCTTGGGTTGGATGGTAGTGGTAGCTTGGGCGGCATGCGTTCCGTGGACTGCCCTGGCAGACGAGCCCGGCTGGATTCGTCTCTTTGACGGTCGCACACTCAACGGATGGAAAGCTTACGAACGCCCGGAAAACTGGACTGTGGAAAACGGAGCGATCGTGGGTCGCGGGGCCCGAAGCCACCTGTTCTACATCAAACGCAAGTTTAAAGACTTTGAGTTCAAAGCCGAGGTGATGATCAACCCTGGCGGGAACTCGGGGATGTATTTTCGGGCTCAACTCGGTCCCGGTTGGCCCAAAGGATACGAAGCCCAAGTCAACAACACCCACCGCGATCCTCGCAAAACCGGAAGCCTCTACGGATTTGTGGATGTCCGCCGCCAATTGGTGGAAGACAACAAGTGGTTCACTCAGCATGTGATCGTGCGCGGAAACCACATCATCATCAAAGTCAACGGTCAGGTGGTGGTGGACTTTGTGGACAAGAACAACACCTACACCGAAGGCTACATTGCCCTTCAGCAGCACGACCCAGGCTCGGTGGTCCGTTATCGCAACATCATGGTCAAGCCGCTGGAGTGAAACTCACAGAGATCAAGACGACCTGCTCGGCCTTCACCACCAAAGCAGAAAGATGAGACCGCGTGCATGCACCGTGCTTCCGCACCAGATGTGATTTCAGCACCGGGGCGGAAGCTCCCGCCGCAGGTCGCCAGCTGCGCGCCGAGCGTTGGCGAGCCCGCAGCTTCAGTTGCGGGAGCGAGTTGAGCAAACACGCCTCCACTTGCCCTCCAGCGCCGAACCTAGAATCAGCGCTTGTTCCCACGCGCCGCAAGCCGCAGGGCGCGAGTCGTGCGGCGTTTCTATCTCCACCATTGAGGGCCGTTGAAGCTGTCCAGCAGGCGGCGTCCTTTGTAGATGTGCCATGCTTCGTTCGGGCCCAAGGGCCGGGCTCCTCCCGTGGCCGGGAACCACAGGAGTTCTTTGCCGTCCCAAACCACCACGCCCAACTGCCCCCCACGCCGCGCCACGGCCACCGGTACCTGCTGGCCGTAAAACTGGCCCAACTTCACCACCCGAACCTCCTCATAACCGCGTTGGGCAATTTCCTGCTGAGCTTGCTGGGCAAGCTGGGCCTGTTGATCGGTGAAGTCCTCAGCGGCCACTTCGCCCAGGTGAGGGTCTTCTACACTCCAGCCTGCATAAGCTGCGTAGATGTCCCGAGGAGACAAGTCTTGCATATCTACCAGAAAACTATGTACCACCGGTCCGGCAATCCCCACCCCAGTAAACGACCGCGAAGGGAGTTCGTAGCGGAATTCAAACAGGTAGCAATCCACGGGTTGGTGGTAGCCGGGCCACGCCAGCCGCCGACGATCAAGCAGGCGCATGTGCATGGGAGCCATGCCCACCTGGCGAGGGTCAGCCAGATGTTCGGCCAGTTCTGCTTCGGCCAGAGCTTCCGGGGAGGAACACTCCTGGGGAATGAGGTGTTCCAGGCCCAACTCTTTCAGATAGGCGATGGCTCGTCTTCGGGTCCCAGGTTCGTGGAGCAGTTGTTGGAGGATTTGTTGGCCTTGTTCGTCTCCGAGTCGGACCAGAGCGGCGGCGGCTTCGGCCTGCACGCGACGGTGGCTCAGCTCCGCTGCCCGACGCACCAACGGCAGGGCGTCCTCCAGTCCCAACAAGCCCATCGCATCGGTCAGCGACACAACCAAAGGCACCGACTCGTTGAGCAGTTGGCGGAGTTTTTGGGTATCGGAGGCGTACTTTTGAGGGTTGGTTTGCAAGTCTTCCAGGTGGTTGATCAATCCCCGATAAAGCTCCAACAGCCCCTTTTTGCGCATCTGGCCCACATGCTCCGGCGTAATTTGCTTGCGGAACAGATAATTGGCAAGATCCAGAATGCACCCGACCATGTGAGGCCGGTCCAGAGCTTCCCACAGCCGAGGAAAGAGTGCCTGGTGGTCCAATTTGTGGTGCAGGAAAAGCGGCATGAATGCCAAGTCGCAAGCTCGGGCATGCTGAGGGCCTTGGGTGACCACAAGATCGGCAAAGGTTCCCAGGGCTCGCTGGCCCGAGTCGGTGGCCAAAAGGGTAAGGACCCAATGAGCCGCAGCTTCCTGATCCCGAAGCAGCCCATACAACAACCCCAACAACTCCACGGCCTGATCGGACCAAGGCTCAATGCGTTGCTCGTGTACTGCACGCATGCGCACTTGGGCCAAGGCTTGCAAGAAGGCTTCAATGATGTGCTTTTGTTTTGGCGACAGGGGCTGGTGGCCCAAGCGAAGAAAGTGGACTAAGGCTTCCAGGGCAGGCAAGGGATCGGAAGCCGCTGCCGAGCCTAACTCCCAAGCCAGGGCTCCCGGGTCGCCCAAGGGAGCCTCGGGCGTGTCGGCTTCCCGCAACAGCCGGACAAGCCGAGTAGCAGGGGATTCTGTGTGATGTTCTTGATCGGAGCTTGCCATGGGGGTTCCTTTGTGCCCAAGAGTGTGTGCAGCTTATTCTGGCGGCTTTGCCCCCTTTGCGGAACCGTCTTAGCCGTTGCCCAAGTGCCTTTTTTCGGGAGTCGGCTTGCGGCGTGCGACTTGCGCCCTGCGGGGTGCGGTGTACGAGTTGCATCTTGCGGAAATTGGCGCGGATTCTTGTTTCGCCGCTTGGTAGAAGGAAAGGCGTGTTGGCTCGTTGTGCTCCTTCCCTCATTCCCTCCACCCCCTCGCTCCTGCGTACTCTCCCACCGCCTCATTTCCTCATCCCTCCACTGCCTCCTCCGAGCTTTCCCCCTACGACTATCCCCAGCTCAAGCCGCAGGCCTGCCCAAGACCCAAGCCTCAAAACCCAAAACAGATCCCACCGGGAGGGCACACCTGGAGAAGCGTGCTCCCGGTGGGACAGGGCCGCTCTCGTTCAGGGAGATTAGCCGAACAATTCCTCCACGGCTTGGCCGCCATCAACGATTTTGATGGGGCGCCCAATCGGGGTCATGTACTCGTGATCCGCGTCAATTTCCAATGCCCGGCAGAAGGTGCGGAACAGGTCGGCCACGCTCACCGGGCGATCTTCAATCGTGACTCCATCCGCACTGGTACGACCGATGACCACCCCCCCGCGGATGCCAGCTCCGGCCAGAGCCACGGAAAACGCTCGCGGAAAGTGGTCCCGACCGCTGCGCGGATTGATCCGCGGCGTGCGACCAAACTCGCCCATCCAGATGACCAGCGTCCGCTCCAGCAATCCCCGACGGTCCAGATCTTCCAGCAAAGCCGCAAAAGGCTGGTCCAACTGGCGGCACAACTGCGGGGTGCGTTGGAAGTTGTCGCTGTGCGTGTCCCAACCCGGCAAGGAAACCTCCACAAACGGCACTCCTCGCTCCACGAGCCGTCGGGCCAGCAGACACCCGTTGGCAAAGTTGCCTTGACCGTACTGGCGTCGGACCGAGTCAGGTTCTTGGGACAGGTCGAAGGCTTCCATTTGCGGGCTGAGGATCATTCGGGCCGTTTTACGGTAAAGCTGGCGATGGGTTTGAACCAGTTGGGGAGCTTCTTTTGCAAATTCTTCTTCTAACTCCTCCAGCAGTCCCAATCGGCGACGAAACCGGCTGGCGGAAGTCAATATCTGCGAATTTTGAGGGGGCTGGCCGGCCTGAGGAACCACGAACGGGGCATACTCCATACCCAAAAAACCGGCTCCTACGGCCACTGTGCCCTGACGTCCGATTTGAACCACCGGCGGGAGTTCACACTCAGGATTGGGCAACTGTTGAGCCACCACGGCCCCGAAGGAGGGATACTTCACCGTCGGGGTGGGCAGGTAGCTGGTGTGCATCAGGGCCGTGGCCCGAGGATGACTCCCCTCGCGCGAGCTGACCGTGCGAATCACCGCCAAGCGGTGCATTTGTTTGGCCAACTGGGGCAGATGCTCGGCTATGTGCACCCCGGGCACTTGGGTTGAAATTGCTTTGGTGGAGCCACCGTTGGCGTGCCGGGGCTTGGGATCCCAGGTTTCAAACTGACTGGGCCCGCCTTGCATCCAAAGCAGGATGCACTGTTTGTTGCGTTTTTTCAGTTCGTCGGCCCGAGTGGCTACAAAGTCGGCCCAGCCCAGCATCGGGCTCAACGCTGCTCCCGTGCCCACCATCCGTAGCCACTGACGACGGTGGAAAGTGCCGTCTTTGCGAGCTCGGGCCTGAACGATCAGTTGCCAAGCCATTGTGGATTCTCCTTCCCCAATCGGGCTGGAAGGTCCTGCAAACTACCGGCGATGGAGGAACTCGGTGGAGTTGACCAGGGCCCAAAGCAGATCCTCAAACGCCTCGGCCCGATCTCCCACTTGGTGAATGTAGGCCAACGCTTTTTCCATTTCGGAAGGCTTGGGTTCTCGGGACAACACTCGCAGATAAAGCTCTCTGACAGCGGGTTCATTGTCGGGAAATTCGCGGAGCAACTGACCCAGCATGGTCCCCGGGCGAGCACTCATCACTCGTTGCAAGAAGGGGTTGTTCATCAGAAACAGTGCTTGGGGGATGGAACCTTGAACTTCGTCGGCAGGGGTGCTGGGATCAAATCCAAAGATTTGTCGGAATTGTCTACGGGCGGCGGCCACCAGTCGGGCTCGCCCCGCCGGCGTGTTCCGGCGCGGAGAAATGCCCGCCACAGGCTGCAACAAATCCCGAAGCACTTGCCACACCTGATCCGCATGCAACCGGGTGGCTGTGCCAGAGGCGAAAGCGACCTGTTGGGCTGAATCCTGAGGGCCCAATGCCCGCTGATAAGCCTCCGTGGTGCAGATGACTGCCATCAGCCATTTGATGTTATAGCCGGAGTCAATGAACCCTCGGCAAAGACGATTCAAAGTGCGAGGAGCGACGGGCTTGCGGTCCGGACCCAGGTCGTCAACCGGCTCGTAAAATCCTCGGCCTACCAGCTCATACCACATCCGATTGACAAACGCTTTGGCAAACCACCGATTGCGAGGGGAAGTGATCCATTGGGCCAGCGTGCGCCGTCGCACCAAGTCTGGAGTTCCCGGGGGAAGCGACCTTCCGGTGAGGAAGAACTTAGGACGCATCAGAGTGCCTTCAGCCTGAGGATTGTTCAGATCAGGCATGTAGTGTTCCAGGCGCCATCGCAGCCGGCGGCGCCCTCGCACCGGTCGCTCCAGCGAAAAGACCACAAAGGTGCGCCCTTGAGCAGTTCGCATGGGACGGATTTTGGTTCTGGGGAAGAACGCAGCCAATTCGTGGAATTGCTGCCGTCGCCAGCGGTCGGTGGGATGATCGTGGCACTGGGCGCATTGGACCTGAATGCCCAAGAAAATCCGCGACACTTCGGCTGCGATCAGCTCAGCATCGCCCATTTGGGCCAGGATCAAGCCTGTGGCCCCACGCTGACGCACATCTCCCGTGGCTGTAATGATCTCTGTGGCGATCTTGTCCCAGGAAACATTGCGGTTCAGCGCTTCGGCCATGAAGCGTTCAAACGACTCCACGCCCACTCTGGCCCGAGGATCACTGGCCCGATAAAACACCACATCCCGCCAGTATCCGGCCCAGTGTTGTCCATACTCGGGGCTGTTCAACAGTTCGGCAACCACTTGCCGCCGTTTGTCGGGAGAAGTGTCCAACAAAAACCAGCTAATCTCATCCGCCGTGGGAGCCCGGCCCACCAGATCCAAATACACCCGGCGCAAAAAAGTGGCATCATCACACCGGCCTTGAGCAACGGAGCTTAGCTCGGGCAGTTCTTCCTGGAGGAGCTGATCCACTTGGCGGGCAACCACAGCCGGATTGGGAGGCTGAGCTGCTTGCAGTGTCAGAGAGCCAAGTGCCAAAATTGCTGCCGTCCAAAACGCTTGCCACCGGTGCATAAACGCCTTTCCTTCCGGTATCAAAGGGGCACTGTGCCTTGAAGCCCTTCTGTTTCATTAAACCCCATGGCCACGCCAAGGTTTCGCACAGGGTGGATTTTTGGTGATAATGAATGTATTCCGACTTCCGCCAACCCCTGGCCAGCAAGGCAATCAGCATGAGCGAACCGGTGGAATTTGAATCGGCCACGCAAAGTCGGTGCTCGGTCTGTGGCTCACTGCTGGACGAGGAGGATTTGTTCTGCGCCAACTGTGGGACCGAAGCTCCGGGGAAACAAGAGCCTCGGACACGGTCAGCCGCCCCCTCTTTGGTGGCATTTGAATGCCAAAGCTGTGGGGCCGCAATGAGCTACAGTGCCCGAGAGCAAGCCCTCAGATGCCCCTTCTGCGGCTCGGTGAAGCTGCTGGAACAACCCCGTCAACGAACTCTGGCCCCAGAGCTGGTCGTGCCCTTTCAGATCAACCCCTCCCAGGCCCAACAGGCCCTGTTGAAATGGCTTTCCCAAGGGTTCTGGAGACCGGGGGATCTTACCCAACAGGCCCAGCTTATCAAAATCATGCCAGTTTACCTGCCTTATTGGGTCTTTGAAGCTCGGGTGCACACCTATTGGACAGCCGACACTTCTTGCACTCCTGCTGGGGCTCGGGCCGATTGGTATCCGATCTCCGGAGAGAACCAGGGAGAGTATCGGAACCTGCTGGTGGGGGCCAGCGGAGCGCTTTCGCAAGAAGAGACGCAAGCCTTGTGTCCTTTTGACCTTGCGAAAGCCGTTCCCCCCAACAAGGTGGACTTTTCCGCCGTCTCGGTGGAGCCGTTCGCTTTGCCCCGAAGACACGCCCGACCCCAAGCCCGACAAAGCCTTGAACAGCTAGAGTACCAAGCCTGCACCGCTTTAGTTCCCGGCAGGGCCCGAAATGTCCATGTCAATGTCCTGGTCACCGGCATGAGCAGCCGACCAGTGCTGTTGCCCGTGTGGATTATGGCCTATCGCTATCGGGATCGGGTGTATCGGTTTTTGGTCAATGGTCAAACAGGCCGATGTACAGGCACGGCTCCCATCTCTTGGTGGAAAGTCACTCTGGCAGGGGCCTTCGTCGCCTTGGTGCTTGTGGCTTTGGGAGCACTGGGATGGGCTCTGGCCCAATAGTTGCTCCTTTTGTCCACTCTCCCAGCGCTTAGGCTACCCGAGCCCTTTCCAGATGTGCTAAGTTGATGGCAATCCAGCTTGTCCAAGTGCAGTGGTTTTGGGCTGATCGCGCCTAGCGGGAGGGTTTGTGACGCAGCTCTTGGGGAACAGTCGTGAGCTTGGCTGAAGAAGATCGTCTGGCGTGTCAGCAGATTCGGGTGGCCGGAGCTGTGGTAGAAGGGGGCATGGCCTTGACCGCTTGGGGGATTGGTTGGGTGTTGGGCATGGATGTCCCGGGCATGATCCAGAGCACCGGCTCGGCTTGGGCCTGGTCGGTGGGGGCCACGGTGCCGCTGGTGCTGGGGGCTGCCCTGCTATGGTGGTGGAACCCTCCCCCGGTGCAGGAACTGGTGCAGTTTATGCTTCGCCACCTTGGTCCCATTTTGCGTCAAGGCAACTGGCTGGATCTGCTGATGCTTTCGGCACTTGCTGGATTGGGCGAGGAGGCCCTATTTCGGGGCGTGTTGCAAAGCTGGCTTCAGGAGCACCTGGGGCTCTGGCCAGCTATCCTCGTGGCGGCGGCAGCTTTTGGAGCCGCACATGCTTTGAACCGATTCTATTTTCTGCTGGCCACGGGAGTGGGAATCTACTTGGGCTGGTTGTTCTTTTACTTTGAGAACCTGTTGGTGCCGGTGGTAGTCCACGGGCTTTATGACTTGGTGGCCTTGAGCTATCTGGCCTATTACTCGCGCCGCAGCCCCTCCCCAACTGCTGGGACCGAAGAAGAACCCGAATGAGCCTTTCCCTGCTGGCTCCTCTTACGAGCAGCAAAGTTTTCCCAAAACTTGCTCTCTGGCCTGCCGGGGAGGTCTCTCGGAAAGTTCTTCGGTCAAGTAGTTTGCCTCCGGGGGGTGTGTGAGCTAGGGTTCTACGGGGCAGGTGTCAGGTGGGATGGGAGAGTCGGAGCACGAGGAGGTGGTTCCAGCAGGAGAGCGGTTATGGCTACAGGTTTTTCGCCCGGTTTTGTGGATCGTCGGCGTCAGCACACACCGTCGGAGAAGCTCCCTTACGAGCGTCGTCAGTTTGGCAATAGCTACGGGGAATTGTCTCCAGAAGCTAAAGAGCTGGCCTTGGCCATAGATAGCTACAAGCTGATGCACCACCGACGGTTCGTCACTTACGAGGAGTTGCTTCAGATCATCAAGTCGCTGGGCTATCGTCGGGTAAGCCAAGTGGAGAGTGAGGAAGCAGCGTCGGCTCCGGCTTAAGCCGCCTGGCGCAACTCCGTGGGTGGAAAGGCCAAGTGCTGGGGCCAGGGTTGCGGCTGATGCACACCCACGAGCCGGTCCACCAGGAAGACCGGCCGATTTTTTATGGCCCGATAAATCCGGCCTACATATTCACCCACCACCCCCAGGGCCAGAAGTTGCAACCCACTTTGCCCCAACACCAGCAAAGCCAGCCATCCCCACGCCCCCGCTGGAGCATCGCCCCGGAAAAGCCACATAAGCAACATCCCTCCGAGGGCCAAAACGCTTGTTCCCAAGACGACCATCCCCAGCAGAGCAACCCCCCGCAGGGGCTTGAGCGAAAAACCCAACAGTCCGTCAAAGGCGAGCTTGAGTAGCCGTTTGAAGGTGTACTTAGGCTCTCCGGCGGCCCGAGCATCCCGATCCACGGCCACTCCCACTTGACGCAGCCC
>JAJRRR010000265.1 GCA_024279285.1 Planctomycetota bacterium | reverse complement strand
GGGAATGCGGTTAGAGTACTTGGAAGTGTTTCTGGAAGCGTTGCGTTGGGAAAGCTTTTCCCAAGCCGCCCGGGCTCTCCGAATTTCCCAAGCTACGGTGAGTAAATACATCGCAGGTCTGGAAGAGGAGTTGGGCACAGTGTTGTTTGATCGCCAAAAGCGGCGCGTGGTGCCCACCCCGGCTGCCCGACGCCTGGCCCCCTTGGCCCAAAAAATCCTCCGCCTGGCCCAACAGTTACGCCAATCCGCCCTTGAACCCCAAAGCTCTTTGAAAGGCACCCTGCATGTGGCCACCAGCTCCGTGCCGGCCGAGTCTTTGTTGCCGCAGTGTTTGGCCCAATTTCGTCAAGCTCACCCGGGAGTAGAGGTAAGTTTGAGCGTTTCGGACTCCCGGGAAGCCACGCAACGGGTGCTTCGAGGCAAGGCGGAATTGGGCGTGGTTGGAGAATTGATCAAAGACCCTGGCCTGTGCCACGAACCGGTGGCTCAAGATCGGCTCCTGCTCGTCGTGGCTCCCAATCACCCCTTGGCCACACAAGGGAGTGTGAGTTTGGAAGAAGTGGTG
Source organism: Planctomycetota bacterium (assembly GCA_024279285.1). Classification (GTDB taxonomy): domain Bacteria; phylum Planctomycetota; class Planctomycetia; order Pirellulales; family S012-138; genus S012-138. The sequence continues at coordinate 2,442 of JAJRRR010000265.1, read as the reverse complement.
CGGTGGCCGTTCATAGTTCGGGAACGCGGCTCAGGGAGCCGCCGCTGTGTGGAAGCTGCTCTGCGCCAAGCCGGAATCTCTCCCAACAGGCTCCAAGTGGCCTTGGAAGTCAACTCCAACGAAGCGATCCGTCGCGCGGTGGCCCAGGGCCTGGGCGTGGCCTTCCAGTCCCAAGCTGTGATCACCTCCGAAGTGCAACAAGGACGGCTGGTCCCGGTGGCCATTCGCAACTTCCAACCTCAACGATCGCTATTTGCGATCTATCGGGCCCAAGAAACACTCTCCGAGCCGGCCAGGGAGTTTTTGTCCTTCTTGAAAGAATCCGGCTGTTTGCACGCTACCGGTCCACCAGCTTCCTGACCCCCCTGCCCAAGTGGTGTTATAATGACCCAACGGAAGCCAAAGCATTGCTGACTCCGTGTGCGAGCAAAAGCCATGGACACGCTGATTGTGGCCGTGTTGTCGTTTGTGGGCTTCATTGTGGCCTATCACACTTATGGGCGCTGGCTGGCCCGAAAAATCTTCGCCCTAGACCCCCAGGCCCCTGTGCCCAGCCAGCAATTGCGCGACGGAGTAGATTTTGTGCCCACCCGTCGGGCGGTGGTGTTTGGTCACCACTTTACCAGCATTGCCGGCACAGGGCCGATCGTCGGACCGGCGATTGCCGTGTTCTGGGGCTGGTTGCCGGCGCTGCTTTGGGTGGTGTTTGGGTCCATTTTCATCGGAGCAGTGCATGACTTTGGGGCCTTGATGGTTTCGCTACGCAATCGGGGGCAAACGGTGGGCGAAGTGGCCGGTCGGGTGATTGCCCCTCGGGCCCGAGTGCTGTTCCTGCTCATCTTGTTCTTTGCCCTGACGGTGGTGCTGGCCATTTTTGGACTGGTGATTGCTTCCATCTTCAAGCTCTATCCAGGTTCGGTGCTCTCGGTGTGGACGGCCATGCCGCTGGCGGTGTTGGTGGGTTTTTGGGTTCATCGGGCTGGGGGGCGATTGTTGTGGCCTTCGCTGCTGGCTCTGGGGGTGTTGTACTTGACGGTCTATTTGGGCGTGTACTACTGGCCCATCGAATTGCCCGTCTCCAATCCCGTGGTCGTCTGGACTGTGGTGCTGATGGTCTATTGCTTTTTTGCTTCGGTGCTTCCGGTATGGGTGTTGCTTCAGCCTCGGGACTACATCAACAGTCATCAGTTGTTGGTGGCATTGGGGCTTTTGGTTTTGGGGCTTTTGGTCGCCGGCGTGGAAGGTCAAGCCCAACTACTTTCCAGTGCCCCGGCCGTGGCCCAAGTGGTCCCCAAGGACGCCCCGCCCATCTGGCCGTTTTTGTTCATCACGATTGCCTGTGGAGCTGTGAGCGGGTTCCACTGCCTGGTCTCCAGCGGCACGACCAGCAAGCAACTTCAACGCGAAACCGACGCTCAAGCGGTGGCCTATGGAGCTATGCTCCTGGAAGGAGCGTTGGCCGTGCTGGTGATTCTGGCCTGCTGTGCCGGGGTGGGGATGGGCAAGTTTGAACCCAGCTCTCAAGGAAGGTTTGTGCTGGCCCAAGCACCCGATGGCACTCCCTTGCAAGGCCGCGCGGCCTGGGAAGCCCGATACGATGTCCAACGCGGCTGGAGCGGGTTTAACCTGGGTCAGAAAGTAGGAGCATTTGTGGAAGGCGGAGCCAACTTTCTGGCCGCACTGGGTATCCCTTTGCAACTGGGCATAGGGATCATTGCCGTGCTGGTGGCCTGTTTTGCTGCCACCACGCTGGACACCGCCACACGGCTTCAGCGCTATGTGATCCAGGAACTGGCTGCAACACTTCGTGTGCCGGTACTGACGAACAAATACGCCGCCACAGCCTTGGCCGTGGTGTTGGGAGGCACGCTGGCCATGATCCCCGCCCCCGGCAAAGCTCCCGGCACCGGAGGGCTGATCCTGTGGCCCTTGTTCGGAGCCACCAACCAGCTTCTGGCCGGACTGGCCTTCATGGTCACAGTGTTTTACTTGTGGAGGCGCAACAAGCCGGTGTGGTTTGCCTTGGGTCCGATGCTGGTGATGTTGATCATGCCGGCTTGGGCATTATTGTGGCAGATTTTTAACACGCAAAGCGGCTGGTTCTGGCCCTTGGCAGCAATGCTCACTGGTCAAGAAAGCTGGGCTTGGCGACAAAGCCACTTGCTGCTTGTGATCGGCACAGCCACCTTGGTGCTGGAAGCCTGGATGATCTACGAAGGAGCCCGAATCTGGAACCGCGTCCGGGGAGTGCTAGAGGAACCCCTGCCGCCTTTGGAGCTTCAACCCGCTGCAGCCGGTGGACGCTCTTGCTGAAGCTCCCAAGTGGCCCTGGTTGAGCAAGCAGGGAGTTTGGAAAGAAACCTTCGCTTATTCTACATCCAGGTGGATCAACGGGGCCAGTTGGTCATAGAGCTCTTGGTTAGCGGCGGCGATGAATCGGGG
>JAJRRR010000264.1 GCA_024279285.1 Planctomycetota bacterium | reverse complement strand
GGCCCAGGCTACCAAGATGCCACTAAACACAATCGTCGTGGTGATGACCGACTTGAACTGGAAATAAAGGATCAAAAAGATCACGAACAAAGCCACCGGCAACACGATGGAAAGTGTGCGTTGGGAGCGGACCTGGTTTTCATAGCTTCCGGCAAAGGAGAAGGTCACTCCTGGAGGGATGATCAACTCTCCACTTGCGATTTTTTCTTGCAGGTAGCGTTGGCATTCTTCCACCACATCCACTTCGGCACGGCCGGGTTTCATGTCAAAGATCACATAGCTGGTCAGGAAAGTGTCTTCGCTTTTGATGACCTGGGGGCCGCGGACATAGTGGACATAGGCGACTTGTTCCAGGGGGATTTGGGCACCATCGGGCGTGGGAATCAGGATGCGTTTCATGGTTTCAATCTGGTCGCGCAGTTCGCGCATGTAGCGCACTCGCACTGGGAACCGCTCTCGTCCTTCCACGGTGGTGGTGATGCGTCGTCCACCGATGGCCACCTCCACCACATCTTGCACATCGCGGATAGTCAGGCCATATCGGGCCAGTTTTTCCCGATCAAACTCAATTTCCACATAAGGTTTGCCCACCACGCGGTCGGCCACCACGGTGGATGGTTCCACGCTGGGCACCTGTTTGAGCAGGCGTTCGATTTCCAGGCCGACTTGTTCAATGGTTTTCAGATCAGGTCCTTTGATTTTCACGCCCAAGGGGGCCCTCATCCCGCTTTGGAGCATCACGATTCGTGCGGCGATAGGCTGGAGCTTGGGAGCGGCGGTGAGACTGGGCAATCGGGCCACGCGTTGAATCTCGGCCCAAATGTCGTCCGGCGTGCGAATGTGATCGCGCCACTGACGAAACGGACGCCCGTTGGGGTCTTCTATTAACTTCCCCTGCTGGTCGCGTACAAATTCGCCCCGGGCCTCATCATACTTGAAGTTGATCCGGTGGCCGTTTTTGTCGGTGATGTATTCGGGCTTGTAGCTGATGGTGATTTCAAACATGGAGATGGGAGCGGGGTCTAGAGGGCTTTCTACACGGCCCAGCTTGCCCACCACCGACTCAATCTCGGGAATGGAAGCGATGAGTTGATCTTGCTTTTTGAGCAGCTCCAAGCATTCGGCGATTGAAGCATGGGGCATGGTCGTGGGCATATAGAGGAAGGAACCTTCGTCCAACGGGGGCATGAACTCCTTGCCCAAACCGGGGAAGGTATTGTTGGCGGCTTGCCACAGTCGGGACTGGCGGACTTGTTGCCCTGGCAGTCCCAGGCGTTCCAACCCCGAGGGAATGAACCCAAACACCCCTTCCCAACCCAGCCACACCGCCCCGCCCAGTAACACCGTGCCCAGGGGAATGAGCAGGAAAGTCTTTTTGCGTTTCAGGCTCCAGGCCAGCAAGGGACGATAGAGAAAGCGTTGAAACACCTGAAACACGCCCAACAGCCCACCGATCAAGACCGTGACGAACACGAAGTTGCGAACAAATCCGCGTTCGGGACCCAAGGGGAGCCAATCCTGAGTGAGAAAAATGCCCACGACAACTACAGCGGCGAAGTTGGCAACGGGCGGTCCCCAGCCTTGAGCCCGGCGAGGCAACAACGGTTCGGCCAGATGGTACGCGGCCACAAGGAGCAAGGTGGTTCCGATGCCCCACCAACCCAGGCACCATCCCAACGCGACTCCTCCTGCCCCCAAAGCAGCAAACAACACTGCTTTCCACCTTGGGGAGCGCACCTGGGTGGTGAACAACACATGAGCTGCTGGTGGCAGCACGATCAACGCCACTACCACCGAGGCGATCAAAGCAAAAGTCTTGGTAAAGGCCAGAGGCTTGAACAGTTTTCCCTCAGGCCCGGTCATCGTAAACACCGGCAAAAAGCTCACCACGGTGGTGGCCACCGCCGTCAACACGGCCGAGCCTACTTCACTGGCGGCCCGGAAGATCACTTCCAGGCGGTTTTCCTCCGGGCCGGCTTCGTCCAGATGGCGAAGCATGTTCTCACACAGCACGATGCCCATGTCCACCATCGTGCCGATGGCAATGGCAATGCCGGACAGGGCCACAATGTTGGCGTCCACCCCAAACGACTTCATGGCGATGAAAGTCATCAACACCGCCAGCGGGAGCAAAGCGCTGATGAGCAACGAGCTGCGCAGGTGCATTACCGAAAGGATCACCACGATGATCGTCACCAGGATTTCTTCCACCAGCGCGGTGTTGAGTGTGCCCAGCGTTTCGTAGATCAGACCCGTGCGATCGTAAAACGGCACGATGGTCACCTGGCTGGTGGTGATCCAGGGGGGCCACTTTTCCCTGGGCGTGGACCGCAGATATTTAACCCAGGCTTCGTGATTCAGTTCCCCTTCGGGCGTGTAGGCGTCAAAACCGAGCTTTCGGGCCAAGGCTTCCACTTCCAGAGGGCTGACTTGGGAATAGTCCACCACGGCTTTGGTCGGCAGCCCGGGTGCCACGCGGCGAATGACTTCTTTGATGTTCTGGATGGCTTTCAGGGGGTTGTAGCCGTAGCGTACCACCACCACTCCGCCTACGGCTTCGGCGCCGGCTTTGTCCAGTGCTCCGCGGCGCAGGGCGGGACCGAGCGTGACCCGGGCCACATTTTTGATATAAACCGGCACATTGTTCCGCACCGCCACGACGATGTTTTCAATGTCCCGCAGCTTGCGAATGAAACCCAAACCCCGCACAAAATACTCCGTGCGGTTAATCTCAATGCTTCGGGCTCCCACATCTATGTTGCTTTTACGGACCGCTTGGAAAATCTCATGCAGCGAAACTCCATAGGCCCGCATGGCGTCCGGGTCCACATCAATCTGATACTCCTGGACATAGCCGCCGATGGATGCGACTTCGGCAATTCCTTGGGCCGAAGCCAGGTAGTAGCGCACATACCAGTCCTGGATGGTTCTTAGTTCGTGCAGGTCCCAGCCGCCGACGGGATTGCCGTCCGGGTCGCGTCCTTCCAGGGTGTACCAGAAAATCTGGCCCAAGGGCGTGGCATCCGGCCCCAAGGCTGGTTGCACCCCCGGGGGCAAAGTGCCGGCAGGGAGGCTGTTGAGTTTTTCCAGCACTCGGGTGCGCGACCAGTAAAACTCCACATCCTCCTCAAAGATCACATAGATGGTGGAAAACCCAAAGTAAGAGTAGCTGCGAATGGTCTTCACCCCCGGCAGTCCCAGCAAGGCCACGGTCAGGGGATAAGTGATTTGGTCTTCCACATCTTGAGGGCTCCGGCCCATCCATTCGGTGAAGATGATCTGCTGGTTTTCTCCGATGTCGGGGATGGCGTCGGTGGGCACAGGCCATCGGGGCAGAGGGCCCAGGTCCCAATCAAACGGCGCTACCAACACGCCCCAACCGGCAATGGCCACCACAAGCAACGCAACAACCAGCTTGTTCTCCAAACAAAAACGAATCGTCCAATCCAGGGGGTTCATCGGTGCGGTTGGCTCCCTTGGCAACTAGTGGTGCTGATGTTGGCCAGAGTGGGCCGGAGACTTCGCTGGGGTTTGCCCCGAGGAATCTTTCTTCCGTTGAGACGAAGGAGCTTGAAGCAATTGACGCTGGAACCGATCCATGTGCTCGCTTAGATCACGAAAGATGCGCTGGGCCTCGTGCAATTGCTGCACTTCCCGACCCAGGACCACATCGTTGGTCAGGATCATTTTCAAATCCAGCCACAGCATCAGGGCGTGGCCTTGGAGCAACTCCGAGTGCATGTCTTGCAGCGTGGCTCCAAAGAGCCAGAAGGCTGCGCGAATCCGTTCCAAATTGCCCGATTGCACTGCTTCGCGGACCACTTGGTAAGTGTCCATCAGGGATTGGGCTTCACGGCGGAACTCCTCGGGGACGAAGATCGTGGGTCCTTGGGTTTTTTTCGGACCACCTCCATGTCCTCCGTGTTCGTGCCCTCCTCCGCCGCCTCCTTCGGGAGTCATCATGCTGGGTTTGGCCTGGATTTGCACCTCGCTGTCCAGAGTGAAGTTGCCCCGGGTGACCACCAGCTCGCCTTCTTTCAAACCGTGGCGAACCAGGTAGTAGTTACCCGCTCGTGGGCCCAGGACGATCTCCCGGCCTTCGAAGGTGGGAGGATCGTCGGCCACTTGGACATAGACAATGGCTCGCTTTCCTGTGATCAACGGGGCCGAAGCCGGAATTACCAGCGGCTTGGCTTCTTCGCTAGCCGTGGGAGACACATAGCCCAACTGCTCCGTGCTGACCAACTCCATTCCACAAATGCGGCACTTGCCCGGCTTGGGTTCAATCACCTCCGGGTGCATTTTGCAAATCCACTTGCCGGCCAGTTCCGGATCCAACACGCGCCCTCCGGTGGCGATCAGCGCACGTACTTCTCCGTGGACGAACATTTCGGGTTTGAGCTTGCCATCGGGATTGGGAACATTGACGCGGACTTTCGCGGTTCGGGTCACTTTGTCCAACACCGGATCAATAAAAGCGATCCTGCCTCGGAACACTTCGCCTGGGTAGGCTTCAGTGGTGAAACGGACCTCTTGCCCATAGCGGAGCCACACCAGGTCCGACTCATAAGCGTCCAACTTGACCCACACCTGGCTCAAGTCAGCCACGGTGTAGATGCGATCCCCCAATCGGACCCGATCCCCTTCCTGACGCAGTTTTTCAATCACCGTGCCACTGATGGGAGAGTAGATGGTCAGATGGGTGACGGGCCGCCCACGCTGTTCAATCTCGCGGATTTGTTCTTCGGTGAGCCCTAACAGGCGAAGTTTTTCCCGGGCCCCTTCCAGCAGGTTGATCCGATTGCGTGTGGCCTGACTGAGCCGTTGGGCCATTTGGGCCGCTTGGATCAGCTCTTGTTGGGCCGAGTAGAGTTCTTCGCTGTAGATGAGCACCAGGTGGTCGCCTTTGGCCACTTGAACGCCGGTGAAGTCCACAAACAGCCGGTCCAAGCGTCCTGGAACCCAAGCGGTGATGTATTTCAATCGGGTTTCGTCATAGTCCACTTTGCCCACCATGCGGACTACATTGGTCACATAGCGGCGTTGGACTGGGGCGGTTTGAATGTTCATCAGCGCCACGGCTTCAGGAGGAAGCCAGATGCGGCGCAGACTCATGCTCATCGGTCCGGAGGATTTTTCTGAAGAACCGTGGCCGCCGTGGGCTGTGTGATCTTGGGGTTTTTGAGTCGCGGTGGAACTAGGGACAGAACCAGGGGCGCCCAACCAATAGCCTAAGGCAAACATCGCCCCAGCCACCACAAGCCAGCCGCTTCGGGAACCCCATGCCCGCAACCACTTGAGCGCCACACTCCAGGAAAACATGCAGATCATGCCACTTCCCTTGCTCTGCGAGGGAGCTTGAAGAAACGAGCCCAGGGCGATTTTGTGATTCTCCAAGCCAAGGTGCTTAAGCCACCAGAACCGGCTTGGGTGCTTTGTTTCGGAGAATCCCACTCATCAAGCCGGTTGCAGCTCCCTCCTCCAGAACGGTGTTTTCGGTTCTGCGTTTTCGCATTCTAACACGCTGCCTGAGTAGTGAATAGGGGAGGGGGAGTGTCAGCTTTTGCTTTCCAGCACGATTACGCCGTTCCAGTTTTCCGGAGGAGTGCGGTCGCGTTGGAGGATGTATCGGGTCAGGAAGTCTTTGACCCGATCTTGAGGAGGAACCCGATGCAGCAGCTCTAGAGCCCGACCCCAATGCCCCTGGACGAACTCTTCCAGAGCTTCTTCGTACCATCGTAGATGATCGTTGGTCAGGTGGGGGAGTTCTTTTTCCGAGGGGAGCAACTCGTGGACCCAGACGGCTTCGTTCATCCCGTAGGGTTGGACGCAAGCCACGCGGCGGCATCGCAGTTCCGGCCCTGCGGAGCGGATCGCCTGGGCGGTGGGTTCGTCCATCAGGACGGAGGCGTGGAACAGTCGGGTCATGCCTTCCAGTCGGGAAGCCAGATTGACCACGGGGCCGAAGACGGTCACTTTGAGCTGTTCGGCGGTGCCGATGCCTCCGGCCACAGCGGTGCCGGTGGCCAGGCCGATCCCCACGCGAAAATCGCGCAGCAGGTGATCCTGAGCGGCAGCAGCCCGACGAAACTCCCGGTCTATGGCCAAAGCTGCCCGAGCTGCCCGAAGCACCAAATCCTCCTGCTCCAGCGGCCAACCCCAAAAGCCCATCGCCGCATCCCCGTGAAAATCCCCGATGACTCCTCCCGTGTTGAGGATGCATCGGGTCATCACTCCCAAGGCTCGGCTGACCCGACGCAGCAGACCCATCAGGTCTCCCGCTTCCCGCTCTGCCGTGCGCGAAAAGCCCCGAAGATCGCAAAACAGCACCGAAACTTGGCACTTTTGCGGAGCCAGCACTTCTTGAGCGGAACGCTGTTGCAGCACGCGAAGCACCGCAGGAGGAAAGAACTGCGCCAGGGTGGCCTGGCGCCGTTGAAGGGCTTGCAGGCGACGAATGGCTCCCAGCATGGCTGCCACGATTTCGGTGAATTTCACATCTTCACGCAGCTCGGCTGGGTCGCTGGTGGTGCCCGGATTGCTCCAGCTTTGGCCCGTCACATAAAACGCCCACGGAGTTTCTCCTTCGCTGACCACAGGGACGCAAAAGGCCCAATCGCGCCCTTCGGCCATGGTGAAAGCTCCTCCGGAACTCCCCTCGGCGTTCCAGATGTGAAGCACACTTTGCCCGCTGCGCAAGGCTTCCAGGATCAAGCGGCGGCTGGGTTGCAAGGAAGGCCAGGCATCGTAGCGGCAGTCCCAGTGAATCACTTCCACTTGGGCCTGAGTGGAGTTGGGTTGGACCACCTGCACTAAAGCCACCGCATCTGCACCGGGCAGGGCCGAAAGCAGATGCGACACGATGCGCACCGCCAGGTCGTGTTCGCCCGCGGCGGTGTTGAGCACTTGAGGCAATCGGCTCAGGGCATCCAGACGCGCCACGGCGTTGCGAAAGGGCAACTGGTGGAGGAATTGGGCCGTGAAGGTTTGCTCGTGGAGCGGCTCGGGGAGTTCTTGAATGACCTGGATCCGGTCGGCCCGAACCGTAAAGCGAGTCTGGCCTATGTAAAAATGCTCTCCCACTTGAACCGAAAACTCGTCCCGCTCCTGCCCCTGGAAAAAAACCGGATTGGTTGCTTCGGGCAAGCGGCGCACCTGCAACACTCGGCCATCCCAGCGCAGTCGCACATGGGCCCGCGACATATAGGGGTCCCAGGGCACATGCCAAGGGGCACTTTGTCGGCCCAGAACGAATTCCTGGTCCTGAGGCAAATGTTTGCGCCAGCGCTGATCAGGTTGAGGACCTTGGGCAATCAGTTCGGCCATGGTAACAGGTCTGGCACATAAGGACTATTCAGGAGGAGGGGATTTGGTTTGAGGGACGGTGGGCGCGTGGTGTTTTGCAGGGGTTTTTGGGCTGGTTCCGGTAGCACTCCAGGTGCTAGGTCCCCAGCCCATGCGACGCTGAAAGCGGCGCCACCATCGGGTCACGGGACTTTGATGGCGCCAGGCCCAAACCGTCAACCACACTCCCCCCAACACTCCTAGCACCGCCCACAGGGCTACCCAGCCCAACTGCACCAACCCGTGTCGCAGTTGGGCCAGAGGGCTCAACGCTTCCCCTCGCCGCTCCTGAACCACCACCACCCAACCGGTGGCCCGACGCCCCCGAGCAGTCCGCACCACCACAGGCTCCATGGCGGCAATCCATGGACCGGCAAAGCGAGGGTCAGGCACAGGATCCTCGTAGTGGTCAATCAAAGCCAACTGGAGCCGTTGTTCCGGAGCCAAAGGGTAGTCCACACTTTTAACCAGCGCCACAGCGCGTTGGGTCAAGGCCGGGGGGAGATACAAATCGGGCAAGGGGGTGCGTCGTTGGGAGCGTGCTTTTTGGGCCTGAAGTCGGGCCAAAAACGGATGCTCCAACAGCGAGCCGGGACGGCCGGTGGTGCCGTCCGGTCGGCTGTCGGCTTTGGTGTCCACCAGAGCCGTCACCAGGTTCAAGCTCCCCTCATCACGCTGTACTTCTGTAAAGCGGCCCAGCTCCACCGTCATGGCCAAAATGCCGATCGGTTCGGCCTGAGGACTTTGGTGGGCAAACACCGGCACCGAAAACGCCACCATGCGGTTGCCTGTGGAACGACTGACGAACACCACCGACAAATGAGGCTGCCGAATCATGGCCAGCCCTTTGCGCCCCGGCGCATAGTCCCGACCCTGACCGTGAAAATAGTCCCGATAGGCAAAGTTGCGATTCAGCACCTGAGGGTCCAGAGGATCTCGGGCGACTTGAGTACCGTTGCGCGTGTTCACAAACCAACTGGTGCTGGAGAGGTTGGCATGTCGTGCTCGGGCTCGTTGGAGCCATTGTTGAAGTCTTTTTTGGGCTTCCTGCCACTGGGGACTACCCATCCGGGTGCGATTGAGTTGCTCAAGCAGAGCCACGAGTTGGGGATCTAGGGCTTCCTGTTCCAGAGCTTGCCAGCGTTGGAGCACCTGGGCGGCCACCGTTTCGGCCACATACCAGGCGGCGAACCGATTGCTTTGCAGAGCGCGAGCCAGCAGTGCCTGAGCCGATTGGGTCATCGTGGTGGAAAAACCCCGGTAGGCAAAATACCCCGTCACCACCAAAATCAACGCAGGTCCCACCGCTCCCAAGATCACCAACGCCCGACGGTGTTGGCGGCGTTGCCACCCGCGCAGGGCATCCAGCACGGCCTGAATGGTGGGAAAGCGGTCTTCGGGACGAGGCTGGAGGCATCGGGCTACGATCTCGCCCAACGCCCGATCCACCCCCGGCACTTCCCGATGAACCCGAGGCGGACCCGAGGAACTTATCAGCTCCTGATAAACTCGCAACCGTTCGGCAGTGCTGGAGCATTGTTCCAGTCGGGCCAGATTTTCTGGTGTGCGATGAGGAGGGGAACCAGTTAGCATGCAATAGAGCAATGCTCCCAGGGCATACACATCCCACCGGGCGTCGGGCACAGCTTGCCCGTCGGCCTGCTCCGGAGCCATGTAAAACAGGGTGCCCAAAGCGGGAGTTTGCTCGTGCACCAACCGCGACTGCCCAAAGTCGCAAAGCCGAGGGCGTTGGTCCTGGTCCAGCAGCACATTGGCCGGTTTCAGATCACAGTGCAACACACCTTTGCTGTGGGCATGCAGCAGTCCGGTGGCGATCTCACATCCCAATCGCACAGCTTCTTCGGCCGGCAGTGGGCCTTCCCGGTGAAGCTTGTCCTCCAAGGAGCCGTGCTCCAGGTATTCCATTACATAGTAGGGCGGATCGGCGTCCCGATTCACGCTCAGCAGTTGAACCACATACCGGTCCGAGAACAAGAAGGCCAGCTTTTCCACTTCCCGAGAAAGTAGTGACCAGTCCAGCCCCCGATGATGGGTGTAGAACTTGATGGCTACGCGGCGGCCGGTGCTTTGGTCCACCGCCACCCAGACCTGTCCGTAGGCCCCTTGACCCAGGAAGCGTTCCATGCGATAGCCGGGCACATCGGCCGGAGCCGCAGTTGGTTCGGCACTGAGGTGTCGGACCCGCTCGCGTTGCCGGGGATCCTGGGGTTGCGTGCGATCCCAATCCATGCTCGTGCCCCTGAAGGGACGCCGGATTTGCCAGCCTTTGGGGCCAAGGGAAACCGTTCGTCAGTCGCTGCGATTTTTGCCGTTGGATTCAGCTTCAGTATATCACACAGGCCAGCACTGCCGACAACCAGCCCGAGGACACGAGTGGGGCACCCGGCATGCATCCTGCGACTTGCGGCTTGCGGTACTAGAGGACAGTTGCTGGTTCTTGTTTTGGCGCTGAGTACAAGTAGAAGTGAGTATAAGTTCTCCCCACCCCTCCATCCCCCGTTGTCCAAGGCTCCCGGCCCAAGACCCGGGACCACGCACGCCGCTTCCTGCAACCGAAGTTGTGGGATTTCCGGTGGGTTTTTTCACTATTCGCCATTGGCCACTTCCTGCCGTTGGCTTGTGCTGCCTGGCTTGCTCAGGCTGCCCGGGAAGACGGTGGGGCATGTAAGGAGGCAGCGGGTTCCGGCGGCGCTTGGGGCAAAGGCAGCGTGGAGGGCCAAGGCTGAGACACGCGCAGAACCCGCCCGTGACGGTCCAGTTGGTAGCCTATTCCTCGCCACAAGAGGTGCCGCTTGAGTTTGGCGTGGATCAATACGGCCAGATGCAAAAGAGTGTTCCAAGGCCAAAGTGTGCTCCAGATCCACTGGACCCAGGTGCCAGGGTACCGCTGGCCCAAACGACGCAGATAAAGTGCATTGACTGTCAGGGCAAACCAAGTGGTTCCCACGCCCAGCGACCAAAGAGCTGCCAGGAGGCCCAACAGCCAGGGGGTTTGGGGAGCCTGGGGGCCAAGTGCAGCCACGGTGCCCAGTGCCAGCCAGAAAACCAACACTTGCATGGCTACGCTTGTCAGGATCAGGTGGAACCATCGGGCAAGAAAGCAGCGTCCGATGGTGTACTGGCGCACCAAGAACTCCCAGGCCGAGGAGAGCCGGAACTGGACTTGTGTGGCGACGGCAGCTCCTGGTTCGTAGCAAACGCGAAGACCCAAGTGATGTAGTCGGGCGGTGATGGACAAGTCGTCGGTGATAGCTCGGTCCCAGCACCGGCGCAGGCCCAGGGCTTCAAAGTGACGGCGAAAGATGGCCCAACCCCCTCCCCAAATCGGATTAAGTTTGTTGGAACCCAACAGAGCCAGGACTTGGGCGTTGAGCTGGCAGGCCCAATATGTGGCCCAGTGGCGGTCCTGAGGCACAAATACCCGATAGCCACTGACAGCCAGCGCGTTGGTGGTGCACAGTCGGCCCACCAATCGGTCCAACCACCCAGAGGGCAGGCGTGCATCCGAATCCACGAACACCAGCACTTCCACCGTGGGTGAGAGAGAATCTATGGCTGCCAGCAAGTTGTGAACCTTTTGGCAGTGTTGTTCAGCCGGACCGGCCACGACGAGGCGAGAGGGCACCTGGGCAAATCGCCGCTGCACGCGACGGATGACCGGCACGGCCGGATCCTGGAGGCTTTGAACCACGAAGATCACTTCTCCGCGGTCCAGGCGTTGGCTTAGCACGCTGGAGAGGTTTTGTTCCAGATCGGGATCCACGCCACAACAAGGGACGATTACACCCAGGGAAGGCCACCGTTTGGGAACAGGCACCGTGTGCCACTTCCGCCGGGTGCTGCGGAAGTTTTCCCACTGAAACCACAGCAGCACCAGGCGTTGGCCCAGGGCCGCCACAAGCAGCAGCATCACGATCCCAACCCAAACGCCCACGCTCAGCATCTCGCACTCCCAAGTGGCAAGAAGCGTTTGTGGATCCAGCGATACACCTTAGGGCGGGTAGGCCGGGAGAATCAACGGCGGTGGTGCTAGCAGCGCAGGCGTTTCCCCTGGCCGGGGTGGGTCTTTCCGGCCGAGTTATTCTGGCACCAGAGCTATCGCCCGACACCATCCAGCACTGGCACGGCGAATCTTGATTGGAAAACATAGGACCCAAAATCCTCGGGTCCGACCAATACGGTCCAAGTTGCACAGTTTTTCTATTTGGCAGTAGGGGGCGGTGATTCCGGCAAAGTGAGCCGGCCACAGAAAGCGTCCGTCGCCGGTGCGTTGGTAGTCGCGGCGCATGTCCTCAAAAGGGCGGTCCAGCGTGTAAGCATCAATGCCGATCACACGCACGCCTTGCTCCACCAAGTAGAGGACCCCTTCGCGTCCCAAGCCCGGCTGGCGAAAGTACTCCGGAGAGCCCATCCGGCGGTCGGCCCCCGTGTGCAGCAGCACAATCTCTCCTCCTTGAAGCGGTCCTCCAGTAGCCTTGATGGCCTGATGAAGATCGTCCACTGTGATGAAGCTGCCAGGGGGCTTGTGGCGCAGGTCCAACAGCACACCCGGGGCAAAACACCAGCAAAGAGGCACTTGGTCCACGGTCATGGCCGTCTGGCCCCCTGAGAAAGCCCCGTAATGATAAGGTGCGTCCAAATGGGTGCCGGTGTGCGTGATGGCTTCTATCTGTTCAATGGCCCAGCCTTGCCCTTGGGAGTAAACCAAATCCTGAGGCTGAGCTCCTAAGAAGTGGCAAATTTGCTTCAATCCTTCTTGGGCATGGGTGATGTAGTGGATTTTGGGCGGCAGAGGCTCGCTGGGAGCCTCGTGCTCCAGCGGCGCACTGAGGTCCACCAGGCGGAAGCGTCCACCGGGCAGGATGACCCAGTTTTCAGCTTCTTTCATTTTTGGGTGTGATATTGTGGTTTAAGCAGAGGAGGCTTAGGCTGCACGAACTTGGGCCTGGCCCAAGGCTTGTTTGTAAACTTCCACTAGTTTGCAGGCCACTTGGTCCCAGCCGTATTGGCGCACCTTTTGGGAGGCGAAGCGGGCTTTTTGTTGCAGCAGTTGGGGCTGGG
>JAJRRR010000263.1 GCA_024279285.1 Planctomycetota bacterium | reverse complement strand
TCCCACCCGAGAGCAGTATGAGCAATGGGTCAGCACCTTGCGGCGGCACACCATGCTGCATGAGGACATGCGGCTGTTTTACGACGGGTTTCCTCGTGATGCCCATCCCATGGCCATTTTGTCTTCAGTGGTCGGGGCCCTGAGCACTTTTTACCAGGACTATCTGGACCCCAGGGATCCGGAACAGGTGGAGATGTCCATTTATCGGCTCATTGCCAAGCTGCCCACCATCGCCGCCTATAGCTACAAGAAGTCTATCGGCCAACCGTTCATTTATCCCCAAAACGACCTGGACTACTGTGCCAATTTTCTTCGCATGATGTTCGCGGTGCCCTGCGAGCCCTATGAGGTGGACCCGGACTTCGTGGAAGCCCTGAACAAGCTTCTGATCGTCCACGCCGACCATGAGCAAAACTGTAGCACTTCCACGGTGCGGATGGTCGGTTCCAGCAACGCCAATTTGTTTGCATCCATTTCGGCCGGGATTTGTGCTCTCTGGGGCCCTTTGCACGGGGGAGCCAACCAGGCCGTGGTGGAGATGCTAGAGCAAATCCTGGCCGAAGGAGGCAATGTGCAAAAGTTCATCGACAAAGCCAAGGACAAATCCAGTGGTTTTCGGCTGATGGGATTCGGGCATCGGGTATACAAGAACTATGACCCTCGGGCCAGAATTATCCGCCAGTTGTGCCATCGCCTGCTCTCCAAACGCAACATCAACGATCCGATCTTTGAGATCGCTCTGAAGCTGGAAGAAGCCGCTTTGAAAGATCCCTACTTTGTGGAACGCAAGCTTTATCCGAATGTGGACTTTTACTCGGGGGTGATCTATCGGGCGATGGGGATTCCGGTGCAGATGTTCACGGTGTTGTTTGCCATTGGGCGTTTGCCCGGCTGGATTGCCCAGTGGAAAGAGATGCACGCTTCGCCCACCAAACGCATCTATCGGCCTCGGCAGATCTACACCGGTCCCACTCACCGCCCTTTTGTCCCTATGGATCAACGCGGGTAAGACAAAAGCCACTTTGCCCCAGGCCGGTTTTGACGAACATGAGGGTTGATCCTTCGGTAGCCCAGCCAAGCGGAGCCTTGAGCAACAAGGGGCCGAAAAAGGGAAATGGGCCAATGGCTGCTATCTAAGCACCAAGAGGAGACGGCCACGATGATGCGCACTTGGGACTTCGTTTGGACAGCAGGCAGCTCTGCACTTGTCGTGGCGCTGGCGGGACTTGTTGCACTGGGCCATGCAGAGGCTTGGGCCCGGGACATTTTTGTCAACAATCAGATCGGCGATGATGCCAAAAACGGTCGGGCTCCCCAGCACCTTTCGGCCACCACCGGACCGGTGCGCACCATCGCCCAGGCGCTGAAAATCTGCCAAAGCGGCGATCGGATCGTGCTGGCCAAAACCGATCAACCGTATCGGGAATCCCTCTCCCTGTGCACGGCTCGCCACTGCGGAACTCCCGACCGACCGTTTGTCATCGACGGCAACGGCGCCGTGCTAGAGGGGGCCGAGCCGGTCCCGCCTCAAGCCTGGCGACATTGGCACGCTCGGGTGTTCCGATTTCGGCCTGTGCGTCTGGACGGGCACATATTGTTTCTGGAAGGCAAACCGGCCCCACGGTTCCGTCCCAAAAGCGAAGATCAACTGCGCGAGCTTCCCCCGGGCCATTGGGCCCTCTGGGGAGCTTGGGTCTATTTTGCCGTCCATCCGGGACGGTTGCCCCAGCAGTATCCCATCTCCTACTGCGTCCGACCTGCCGGCATTACGCTCTACCAAGTCCACGATGTGGTCATCCTGAACCTGACGATCCAGGGGTTTCGCTTGGATGGGGTGCATGTGGCCGATCGGGTGCGTCGTTGCACCTTGGGAGGATTGTTGTGCCGGGGCAATGGGCGCTCGGGAGTGTTCGTCGGTGGAGCGGCCCAAGTGCATCTGCTTAGTTCCCTGGTGGGCAACAATGCTCAGGCCCAACTGATGCTCCAAGGCTATGCCCAAGTGCAGTTGGAAGACTGCGACTTGATTGACCACCCTCAAGCTCCGGCGATTCGTCAAGAGGGCCCACACACGCAAGTGATTCGGCTTTCTGCTCCTCAGCCGCGAGGGCAGGGGAGGAAGTTCCTTTTCCCAAGCAGCCGGGAGCAAGCAGTGCTTGCACGAGGGGAGTTCTGATCTTGGGCGCCGCACGGTGGTGGCTTATCGTCCCTGGGAACCACTTGCCAGGGAGGGAAGCCATGACGCGATGCGTGGTCATCATTCCGGCTCGCCTCCACTCCAGCCGTCTGCCCCGAAAGATGCTCCTGGCCCAGACGGGCAAACCGCTGGTGGTGCACACCCTTGAGTCGGCCCTTCGGGCCAGAAAGCCCCAACAAGTGATCGTGGCCACCGATTCAGAAGAGATTGCCCAAGCGGTTCGCAGCCACGGGGGGCAAGCGGTACTCACCTCGGCCGACTGTCCTAGCGGAACCGACCGCGTGGCTCAAGTGGCTCAAAAGCTCCCGCAATTTGACCTCGTGGTCAATCTCCAAGGGGACGAGCCGGAGATGAATCCCCGATACATTGACCAAGTGGTGGAACTTTTGGAACGGAATCCCCAGGCTCCAATGAGTACCCTGGCGGTCCCGATCCGTGATCCGCAGCTTCTGCATGATCCGGCTTGCGTGAAGGTGGTGTTTAATGCTGGTGGTGAGGCGTTGTATTTTTCCCGGGCTCCGATTCCCTTTGACCGCGACGGGACCTGGGTTCCCCAGCAGCAGCGCCCCTTGGGTTGGCAGCACTTGGGGCTTTACGCCTACCGGCGCCAGTTCCTGCTCCATCTGGCCCAGTTGCCCCCCTCCCCTCTGGAACAGGTGGAAAAACTGGAGCAACTGCGCGTGTTGGAAGCAGGCCACAGGATTCAAGTGGGCACGGCCGAGGCAGCCCCGGTGGGCATTGACACTTGGGAAGACTATCAGGCGTTTGTTCGGCGTCAGCGTCGTCGGGCTGCTTAAGAGGCTTTGAGCAAACAGTGCTGTTGGGTCCACTTTTTCAGGAGATCTTTTCGCGGTTGAGTGCCTACTCCGGGAGCTTCCAAGGGGCGGACCACCGGTTGGCCCTGGGCATTGCGTTGTAGCTCCAAAGGTGGTTCACACAAGTCTTCTTCGTAAAAGCGGTCCGAGGGGAAAATGTCGGCCGGATAGGTGAACTGGGGCAAGGTGGCCAAGGCCAAGCAGTGTCGGGCACCCAGAGCGCTTTCCAGCATCCCGCCCACCCAACATCCCACGCCGTGGCTTTGGGCCATTTGGGCAATCGTGCGAGCCGGACTCAGCCCACCTACCCGACCCGGCTTGATGTTCAACCACCGGCAACTGCCCAGCTCCAAGGCTTGTCGGGCCAGATGGACCGAGCGGACCGATTCGTCCAGACACACCGGCGTTTGCACCTGCTGCTGCAATCGGGCATGGTGGACCAGATCGTCATATTCCAAGGGCTGCTCGTACATGGCCAAGTGGAACTGGTCCAACTGCTGAAACAGCGGCAAGTCCTGGAGAGTGTATCCGGCGTTGCAATCGATGTGGAGCACCAGTTGAGGAAACCGGCGTCGGACTTCCTGGACCACGGGCAGGTCCCAGCCGGGGCGAAACTTCAATTTCACCCGAGCAAAGCCTTCGGCTACGGCTTGTTCCACCAGGGGGTAGATCTGCTCAGGGTGGTCCATGACGCCGAAGTCGGCACCCACGGTCACTTCGTTACGGATTCCTCCCAGGAGCCGGTACAGGGGGCTGTTTTGGGCCCGGGCCACCGCGTCCCAAATGGCCAAATCCAAGCCCGCTTTGGCAAACCCGTTGCCTTTGAACCCGGCCAAATGCTGTTGGAGTTCCTCCGGCGTGGAAAACTTCCGGCCCAACACCGCAGGGATCAAACACTCTTTCAAGCACAAAAACACTCCCGAGGACCACTGCTCCACATAGTGCGGTTGGCCCAAGGGGGAACTCTCGCCCCAGCCCTCGCCTTCAGAAGTGATCGCCCGAACCAGAATCGTCTCGATCTGTCGGTCTTCCCCGTAGGCTGTGCGCCAGGGATACTTCAAAGGCATAGCCACTTGGTAAAGCTCAACCGCTTGCAACTCCAGCATGGTGGTGCGTGCTTGGGATCCGTGGTGAGGCAAGAGCAGAAAAAGCAAAAAACATCCCTTCCGTACCCGAGAGAGCCAATAAGCTCTGCGACTTCACCTCAGAGTGTAAGCGGTTTTAATCAGCAATACAAACAGCGAACCGTTTTGAAGATGTCTTCTTCGTGCTGCTTTTCGGTCATGGCGAAGTTGATCAGACAGCGCAGAGCTTTAGACTCGTCAGGCAGATTGTACTTTGTGGCCATTTGCTTAAGGAACTCGTACTGTTCAGCCTTCAGCTCCACGGTGTACTGGAGATTCTGACTCATGGGTGCTGACCTCGGATGCGCGCCCCTGGACTAAAAACCAGACGAACTTTTCACCCCTTGTAAAGCGATAGAAACTGGCCCTTTTGCCCTAGGTGTTTTCACCTCAATCGCACTATCGTAGAGATTGGAAGCTGGAGGAAGCAATGGGGAAAAGCCTGATTTGGCCAAAAACTCCCCTTTTGGGGGATGTAGAAGTCTCTCCGAAGGGAGAACCAATTACGGCGGGAGGATGCGTGGGGGAGCTCCTCGGGCCAGGGCCAGCAATTCTTCGTCGGTCAGGCAAGCCAAGTATTCCACCACAGCCACGGCTTCACCGTGGGTTTGAGCCCGACGCTCAAACACCGTTCCCAATCGCTCCACTTGACCCAACAGACGCTCAAAACACTGCCCAATCATCTCTTGAGCTTGCGCTCGCATCTGAAGCAGCAACGGATGACGATACACCTTTTGGAACAAAAACCGTTCCAGGGCTTGCTGCTGCTGACTAACTTCCTGACTGTGACGGACCAAACGACCTGCCCGAAGGACATCTGCCAGAGTGCGAATCTCGTGGCGCTGGAGATTTTGGCGCGTGGTGTGCAGCACATCGCCCACCAGAGTGTCAATCATCTGGCGAACCACCGCTGTTTGAAACAGTCGGGCATCCGAGAGGGTCCACCGTCGGCGGACAGCCGCTTGGGCGTGTTTCCACAAGTCCAGGTGGTTTAACTCCTCCAGATGGAGCAGTCCCAAGGTGAGGGCGTCGTCCACATCGTGAGTGTCGTAGGCGATGTTGTCGGCGGCATCCACCACTTGGGTTTCCAACAAGGTGCCTTGGTCCAAGCCTTGGGGATGGACCTTGGCTCTTTGCCCTTCCAGCACTTCCCAAGTGAGATTCAGCCCGGGAAACTCCGGATAACGCTGTTCCAACTCCTCCACAAGCGTCAGAGCGTGCTGATTGTGGCAAAAGTGGCCTTGGTCGCCTAGGCAACTTTGCAGGGCTTGTTCTCCGGCGTGGCCAAAGGGGGGGTGGCCCAAGTCGTGTACCAGCGCCAGAGCTTCAATCAAGTCTTCGTTCAGTCCCAATACGCGACCGATCGTGCGGGCGAGGGAGGCCACCTCCAGCGTATGGGTCAGGCGGGTGCGGTGCTCCTGACCCATGCTCCCTGTAAATACCTGGGTTTTGTAGCTGAGGCGGCGATAGGCGGCACAGTGGGTAATGCGGTCCCGGTCACGCTGGTAAGGGCTTCGGTAGGGGTGTTCCGGCTCGGGGTAGCGGCGGCCCCGGGATTGGGCACTGGGCATGGCGTAATGGGCCAAGAGGGCCTGTTCCCGATCTTGCCAAGCCCCTGTCGGTTCACAAAACCCAACAAACGGTTGGCTGCTCATGCCTGAGGCTCTTGCCAACGGCGGAGTTGTTCGTGCAACAGTTCCCAAAGAGCTTCCAGGGCTTGAGGGATCACTCGGACCGAAGCCAGCGTGGGCATGAAGTTGGTGTCCCCGTGCCATCGGGGGACTAAGTGCCAGTGCAGGTGTCCGGGCAACCCGGCCCCGGCCACCCGGCCCAAGTTCAGCCCAATGTTAAACCCCTGAGCCTGCATGTGTTGTTCCATCACTTGCACCAGATAAACCAGCAGCCCCTGGCAAGCGAGTGTTTCGGCTTGGCTCATCTGTTCCAATCGGCCCACATGTCGCCGCGGGGCTACCAACAAGTGGCCGTTGTTGTAGGGATAGCGATTCAACACCGCCTGGACATATTCTCCGCGCCACACCACCAGTCGGGGCTTCCACTGGTGGACATGGGCTGCTTGACAAAGGAAACACTCGGGATCCGCACCCGGCGGCAAGTCAGCCGCGGGCAGGGGGTCTTCCGGCTGGCCAGTTACATAGGCCAGACGCCACGGGGCCCAAAGCACTTCATAACGCGGCCCCTGCACAGGAGGCTGTTGTGCGGACATGATCCCTTCCCCCAAACGACTCCGATAGCAAAGGCTGGAGGATTCGGGTGCGAGTCTATCGGCCAGGAGTGGTCGGGACAAGTCAACATGACCGGTGCCCCACACATGGCGGGAAATTATTTCTGGCAAAGATCCGGACCTGTTCCGGTCAGGCCGATGAGCGGACCGGGGAGGAAGGGACATCCGCACTGCGCAGTTGGATATAGAAAGTGGTGCCTTGCCCTGGGGTGCTTTCGGCCCAAATCCGTCCCCCTTGTTGCTCCACAAGACGCCGGGCAAAGTACAGCCCCAATCCGGAGCCAGGCACCGCTTGGTGATTTCTCAATCGGGCAAAGGGAGTAAACAGCCTTGGCATGTCCTCGGGACGGATTCCAGGACCGTTGTCGCGGATGGCCAGCACCCAGTCCCCATCGCGCCGAAACACCCGAACTTGAACCCGGCCGTTTTGAGAATCGCAGTACTTGGTGGCATTGGAAAAAACATTATACAGGGCTTCTTTCAACGCCACCGGGTCTCCCAGCACCACCGGCCACCGTTGGGGCAAGTCCAACTTGACCCCTCGGGCCTGAATTTCGCCTTCCAGTCGGGCTAGCACTTCCTGGACCACTTGGGCGGTGTCAATTTCTTCTTCGGCTTCCTCCACGCTCTCGCCCAAGGAAAGGGAATGGGCCAACAGCTCATCAATCATTCGGCTCATGCGGAAGATGTGGGTTTGGGCTTTGGAGATCAGCCCTTGGGCCTCGGGTGGAATCTGCTCCCCGAACTCATCCAACACTTCGTCGCACAAGTTGGCCACCGTGGCCAGGGGAGTTTTCAAGTCGTGGGAAGTCAGTTGGGCAAATTGCCGCAACTCCCGATTGGCGTTCCAGTACATTTCCAAGGCTTGGTGCAACTGCCGGGTAGTTTGCTCAAAATAGGCTTCCAGCGTCAGCTCAATGTCTAGGAAAATGGCTTTGATCAGCGAGATGAGCTGTTCCAGGGTGGGGGAGAGTTCTGGACAGAGGTTACGCATGAAGTGAGAGAAACAAAACTGGATGTAAAACTGATAGGCCCCCAGGTACAAATCCGGCTCGATCCCGGCTTGTGCATGGGCATAGCCCACCTGAACGCGCCGTTGCTCGTACTCCGGTCCCCAGTCCGCTTGGAGCAAGGACCGAAAATGTTCTTTTTGAGTCTGCTTGAGTCGCTGGACCAGCTCCGGATCTTGCAAAAAGCGGCGTGATTCCTCAAAGGAGAGCAAATGTTCGTAAAACTGTTCCACAAACTCGTCGAAGTATTCTTCAAAGCGGGGCAAAAGAGCCCGAAGACGCTTGGCATCCTCTTGAGTCATTTGCAAATAGGCCAAGCGCCACTGCAAAGGAGGGCGCGAAGCGGAGGGATAAGCTTTGCGGGGTTCCGGGGCAGCCGGTGCCGAGCCTGGGGCGTTCATGGAGAAACTCTCCGCAGTGCTTGGAGGCAGCAAGTGGCCACAGGTGTGTGTTCAGTTTAAGTGGTGCCAACCGGCATGGGGAGAATCTTTTGCAAAATATAGCTTTTGGTCTCTGCCCCCGGTTGGGTTCTGGACGCAACGGTCTGCCCAGCCAAAGTCGTGATGGGGCAGAGACAGTCCGGACCAGGTGGAAGGATTGTGCTGGTCAAGCCGCCCGGATGTGTGGTAGGTTTTGTTCGGGATTTGAAGGTGCGGTGTTCCTTTCCGCTCCTCTCCCCCCAGCCAAGGAGAAAAGGAGGGTGTTGCGGCGGATTCTGATCGGATTGGACGGAAGTGAATACTGTTGGGCGGCGGTGGAGATGGCCATTGGCTGGGCCAAGGCCGCTTCGGCCCAACTGACTGGACTGGGGGTGGTGGACGAGCCGGAAATCTGCGCTCCGGAGCCGGTGCCCCTGGGAGCCTCCGCTTTCAAAGCCCAACTGGATCAGTCCCGGTTGGCAGAAGCCCGGTCCACTGTTGAATCGGCCGTGCAGCGCTTTGAGCAGATGTGTCGGCAGCAGGGCATACCGGCCCAGGCGCTTGTGGATGTGGGACTGCCCTCGCAACAAATTGCCCGCGAAGCCCAACGAGCAGACCTGATTTTCCTGGGTCAACAGACCCGATTCGCCCTGGACGAAGAACCTGGACGAACGCTCCATGCCCTGCTCAAAGCCCCCCCTCGGCCCGTGGTGGTGGTTCCCCGGGAAGTACCTCAACAGCAGGCGGTGCTGGTGGCCTACGACGGGTCGCTTCAAGCCACTCGGGCTCTGTGGGCCTATTGCCAATTGGGCTTGGCCCGGTTCCTGGGAAACACCTTCGTGTTGACCGTCCATGAAGACGAAGCCCAAGGGCGACTTATTTCCCAATACGCCGTGGACTTGCTTGGTTCCCACTCCATCGCCAGCTCCACCCAAGTGCTTTCTCCTCGGGAAAGTGTGGATCGAATGATCCTTCAAGTGGCCCAAGAATGTCAGGCCGGACTGATAGTGATGGGTTGCTATGGGAAAGCTTCGTTGATGGAGTGGTTTTTAGGCACCACCACGGTCAACACGATCGCTCATACTCCTGTGCCGTTGTTTTTGTTCCAGTAGGCCCGAGCCGTTCCAAAACCTGGGGAAAAATCCCAACCATTTGCCTTATCCGGCAAAACCGGAAACAATAGAGGAAACTCCCTGGGAAGTGTGGCAACTGGGGTGCTGGTCCAGTGACTCCAGGTTTTTGCTCCCTTCCAGGAAAAGTGCCAGCAGTGGTGGCCAAAGGATGCGTTGAAGGAAACCTATCATGACTTCGGTGCTGGACCGCCCCACCTTGGTTCTGAATCGCAACTGGCAGCCGGTCGGTGTGGCCAGCGTGGCCCGGGCGCTGATTAAGGTTTACACCGGTAAGGCCAAAGTGGTGGATCCCAACGACTACCAACTTTACACTTGGTCCGACTGGTCCGCCCTGGAGCCTGCCGAGGGAGAACCTTATATCCAAACCCCCTCGCTGCGGCTCAAGGTGCCCGAGGTGGTCACCTTGGTCCACTACGATCGGGTTCCGGTCAAGCGGGTCACTTTTAGTCGCCGCAATCTGTTCAAGCGGGACAACTACACCTGCCAGTACTGCGGAGCCCGACCCGGCACCGAAGAACTGACCATTGACCACATCATCCCCCGAAGCCAGGGGGGAGAATCCTCTTGGGAAAACTGTGTGGTGGCTTGCGTGCGCTGCAATGCCCGAAAAGGAAACCGCACCCCCAAACAAGCCGGCATGAAGCTCCTGCGCAAGCCCCGACGGCCCAAGTGGAAGCCCAGCTATGCCTCTATCTCCGTGCGCATTGACAGTTGGAGCCGCTTCATCAGCGAGGTGTATTGGAATGTAGAGCTGGAGAAGTAGCGCCAACTTCATGAGCAAAAAGGGCACACTTGGGTTCCCAAGTGCCAAAATGGCACGCCCGGGAGTGTCCGGGGAGATGGCCGTGGGAGTCAGAGCGAAAGGGCAGGGAAGCACTCTGCGTAGAGGTTTGTTGGACCGTGGGTTAGCTCTACCTGGTGGGGTTTGCGTGATTCCTGCTGCCAAGGCGCGCCGTTTGCACCTTGGGAACGGATGGATAGGAGAGCCTGTCGGGATGGCGTCCGATTTTCCCTCAATTCGCTTGCTGAAAGGAATCCAGATGAACGCAGGCCAGTTGTGCACTCGGGGTGTGGACACCATCTGCCCAGGCGACTCGGTCTTGCTGGCCGCCCGCCGCATGGACGACCATCTGGTCGGTTCATTGGTGGTGGTTCAGGGAGAGAAGCCGGTAGGCATTCTCACAGATCGGGATTTAGCCGTGCGCGTGGTGGCCAAGGGCAAAGACCCGGCCACCACCTTGGTGGCCGATGTGATGACCCAACCGGTTGTCACCATCCCGAGTGAAGCTTCCTTGCTGGAAGTGACCCGAAAAATGGCCCAAACCCCCTGCCGCCGACTTGTGGTCCTGGATGCGCAGGGCCGGATGGTTGGGGTGATCAGCCTGGACGATGTGTGGAACCATGTGGCTCAAGTTCTCTGGGGATGTCACGGCGTGCTGGAGGCCGAGCGCCCCAGTGCCTTGGCCAAGTAACTCTTGATGAAGAAAGGAGCCTGCGATGAAAACCTCCGCTCCCACGGTTCGTGTCAAGGAGATTCTCACCCGGGATGTGGTTTATGTCGGCCCGGACGACTCCCTCCACGAAGCCCTCACCCTGATGGCCGAAAACCGCGTGGCCGCCTTGCCGGTGGTGAACAGTCGGGGGCAATGCGTGGGCATCATTTCCAGCACCGACATCATTTCTCTGACTCGGGATCTGGCCGATGAGCTGGACGAGTATCCCATGTTTGAGTCTTCCCACCAATGGGTGCTGGA
>JAJRRR010000262.1 GCA_024279285.1 Planctomycetota bacterium | reverse complement strand
GGGTGGAAGCTCAGTTTGACGGAGCCACCGAAGAAAGCCCGCCCATCTGGTCCACCATCACCTACCACTTCCCTGATGACGGCAAGCGCGGGCCGGTGAAGCTGATCTGGTACGATGGGCTCAAGGACGGCAAGCCCAACATGCCTCCGCAGTCGGTGGCTCCCGGAGTGCCTATCCCACGCACCGGCTCCATGATCGTAGGCACCGAAGGGGTGCTAGTTTCGGCCAACGACTATGGAGCTTCGTTCAAGCTTTACCCGGAGAAGAAGTTCGCCGGTTATAAAGGGCCGGAACCTTCGCTTCCTCGGGTGCCGGGGCACTATGTCGAGTGGGTCCGAGCGTGCAAAGGTGGCCCTCCCGCTCTGGGCAACTTTGACTATGCCAGCCCTCTGACCGAAACGGTGCTGCTGGGCAATGTGGCCATTCGGGCCGGAAAGCGGATTTACTGGGACAGCAAAAACCTGCGGGTGACCGAACCCGAGGAGGCCAATCGGTTCATCCGCCGTCCCTACCGATCGGGCTGGGAAGTAGAGGTCTAGCCGCCAGCCAGTTTTCCCCAATTGCCCTAGCACCCCCAGTTTGTGCTACTGAAAGGGCCAGTCCTCGGGGATTTTCTGGGGGTGCTAGTAGTGCGCGCTGGACCCTTGGGAAACTCCAAAAGAACTGGTCTTGGAAAGCCGATGAGACGATGATCTTTGTGGTTCTTGGTCGGGGATGAGAGCCCCGGACGCCACGATTTTGGCCCTTTGGCTTTCCTGCCCAGCAATCCTCCGCAACCATGAGTCCCTGGAACGCCCAACTGGCCCAGCAAATTCGCCAGCAAGCCCAACAACAAGCTGCTGAGCTGGCAGAAGCGTTTGCCCGGGCTTGGGACCTGGAGCTGGAATCGGTTCAGGTGGGCCAGACCCTAGAGGTTTCCCAGGTCCTCTCGCAGCTTCAAGGTTCGGGACTGGTCCTGTTTCTGCCCAGTGGGGAACAAGGGGCCTTGATGCTGGTGCCCCAATCTTCAGGGCTGCTTCCCCAGTGGTATCAGCAACCGGATGCCACCGGCACCAGCAAGCTCCAAACTCTGGCCCAAGAAGCCGGAGTGATTCTGCTGCCCGAGGAGCTGATGCCTACCGGGGCGGAAGTGCAAGCTCTGGAAGACCTGACCCAGCTTGTACAGCATTGGCACCTGGATCCTCAAGGCACCGCTTTGCCCTTGGAGCTGAAAGGTCCCCAACACCAAGGAACCGTGTGGTTGTGCTGGCCTGCTCAAAAGGCTTCGGCTTCTTCGGCTGCCGAAGAGGAAGAAACCCCAAAAGCCTCCCAACAAGCCCCTGCCCAACCTGCCCCTTCCGGCTCGGCTTCTTCCCCCACATCGGCTCCGGCCCGCAAGCCCCGATCTTTGGAGGAGTTGCCCCCTTATATTCGGTCTTTGCTCAAGGTCAAGCTGCCGGTGATGGTTACTCTGGCCTCTAAGAAGATGAAAGTGAAGGACATTCTCCAACTGGTGCCGGGGTCCATAATTCAATTTGACAAGTCCTGTTCGGAGCTTTTGGACCTGGAAGTGGCCGGGGTGCGGATTGCAGTGGGCGAGGCGGTCAAGGTGGGCGAGAAGTTCGGGCTGCGTATCCGGCGGATGGTGCCGCCTCGGGAACATTACATTCCCTTGCGCCCCCGACGACGGCACAGTGCTTAGCCGCGACTACGGGTTCCGATAAAGGCCATAAAGCCCGGGAGCCTGGGCCAGTGCCCGATGGACGGCTTGTCGGAGTTGACTCACACGCACCGGCTTGGGGAGCACTTCTTGCACATGCCACCGAGCAGCTTGGGCAAGCAGTTGGGGAGAGATTTCGGCAGAGAGGAAGACGAACGGGACAGCCAGCCCCCAATGCCGTACTGCCCGAACCAACTCCAGCCCACTCAATCCCGGCATCCGCACATCCGACAGCACGACATGAATTCCTTGGGCCACGAGCAGTTGCAGGGCTTCGTGTCCGTCGGAGGCCATCCAGACACGAAACCCCTGCTCGCGAAACACGCTCCCGATGGTTTCGCGCACCCAAGGGTCGTCATCGCTGACCAGCATCCGGGGCAGTTCCAGCGCCACGCCGAGGTTCCTCGCCAAGCCAGAAGCATGCTTGCCTTCCACCCCCGGCCCGAGGCCCCTTGCCTAATTTACACCCCTTTGTTGGCAAAGCCAAATCCTTGGCACCATGCCCACGGCCTTCCGCAGATGAAGCAGCACGCTGGCCCAGGACCCAACACCCTGTCTCCAACGGCCGGTTGGTTTTTTGTGGGCGGGAAAACTTTGTGAAAAAATGCACAATTTGGCCTTGGAGTTGGTTGACAGTTCTCTGGGGGCTTGACTAAATTATGCAGCCTAACATCAAGCTCCTGTGCCCCAGTCGCCAAGTAAGCCTTGGCGAGGGGAGGCGCAAGGCTTTTAGAGCAAAAGAGTTGTGGATCGTGCTTTCGGTCCCTCCCCAACCGCCTTCGGAGCCTCAGGGGCCCTCCCCCTTGGCATTGGCCCTGGAGTGGGTCAGCCGGATTTTGGCTGCCGTGGTGGTGATGGTGGGACCGGGGCTGTTGGGTCAATGGGCCGATGCCCGATGGGGCACCCGACATTGGGCCTTGTTGGGCTTTGCCGTTGGAATGCCCATCGGATTGGCCTACTTGATTTGGATCACCCACGCCCGAAACCGCCCAACCCAACGCAATCGCTAACTTTCCCCAACAACACGCCCTGAAACTGCTGACCGACAAAAGATGCAAAAAAACGCGGGTCTTCCAGCTCCTGGCGCCTTGGGCCTGCTGTGGCTGAGGGGGTTTGCCCTGCTGGCGGTCGCTTTGGCCGCAGCAGTGGGCCTGCTGGGCTGGTGGAGCGGCAAGTGGTCGGTGAGCCTCACCGCTGGAGCAATTTGTGGGCTGGGAGCTACGGCGGGGTTTTGGCTCCTTTATTGGGGACAAAAAGACACCCAAAAGACCCTCGCCCGAGCATGGCCTTCCCTGGGAGGAGCCATCCTCCTGAGGACTTTTCTCCCCCTGGGATTGGGCATTTGGGCTCAAACCCACTGGGACTTCCTGGCCCAAGGGGGGCTGATGGGTCAGTTGGTGGGGATTTACCTGTGGGGACTTTTGGTAGAGACGCTTTTGATCGTGTGGTTGATGTGGCCGGTTCGTTCCCAGGCTGCTCCTTTGACGACAAAGTTGCCCCATGGCCGACCCGATCCTGCACATTAAAGACGCCTACTTTTTTGAGGTGCCCAAGTTCCTTTGGCGCCCCCACTACAAAGAGCTGAAAGATGTGCCGGCTTTTTTGCGCAGGGCCCATCCCCAGGTTAGAGATCCCAAGGTGTTTGAGCAGGCTATGGCCGGCAAGATCCTCATTCCCCAGCCGTTTGGGGAACTGAAGAACCTTTATGAACCGGCCTCGGGGTTTTGTATTTCCAAGTTTATGATCTTGGAGGTAGTGGCAGCGTTGTTGTTGTTTTTCTTGATTCGCAAGGCGGTGCGTCAGATTCGGCCTGATGGGCCCCCGCGAGGGCGTTGGGCCAACGCGGTGGAAGCCTTCGTGCTGTTTATCCGCGACCAGGTAGCCCGAACCGCCATCGGAAAAAAAGACGGTGATGCCTTCGTCCCCTTGTTGGCTTCGTTGTTCGTGTTCATCCTGGCGTGCAATCTGCTGGGCATGCTGCCCTGGCTGGGCACGCCCACGGGGGCTTGGGGAACCACTTTTGCCCTGGCTTTGGTAGCCTTTGGCACCACAGTGGGAGCCGGGATAGTGAAGCTGGGCCCTTTGGGCTTTTTTGCCAACATGATTCCCAAAATCCCCCTGCCGTGGTTCTTTCTCCCCCTGACGCTTACCATCCAGGTGGTGGTGTTAGCGATTGAACTGTTGGGGCTGGTGATTCGCCATGCGGTGTTGAGTGTGCGTTTGCTGGCCAATATGGTGGCCGGGCACCTGGTGATTTTGGGAATCCTTATGGCAGTCGTAGGTGCCGCCGACGCGAGTTTTGGAGTGTTTGCCACAGCAGCCACCTTTGGAGTGGTGGGCTGTGCGGTGTTCTCGGTGTTGGAGCTGATGGTGGCTTTCCTTCAGGCATACATTTTCACTTTCTTGGCTGCACTGTACATCGGACTGGCAGTGCACCATCACTGAGTCGGAAATTGGGTTCCTGACAAGTGCTTCCTCCAACGCGAAGGAGTAAACAGCAGTGAAGCCCTTGGCCAAATCGCTCGTGCTGGCTGGTGTGTTGGTGTTGGTCCTTTGCCCCGTGGCTTTGGCCCAAGAGGGAGGCGCAACCACCTTGATTGAGTTCTCCGGTGCTTTTGGAGCTGGATTGGTGACCATTGGAGCTGCCTATGGAATCGGGCGTCTGGCCGGATCGGCCGTGGAAAGCATGGCCCGACAGCCCGAAGTGGCCGGTACTATCCAGGTGGCCATGATCATTGCTGCCGCGTTGATTGAAGGGTTCACCTTCTTTGCCTTGTATGTGTGCATGGGCCAAAACCCCTTTGGAGCCGGATAAAACTCCAACTTGCTCAGGGAGAGTTGCTCATGGCGGCAGCAAGATGCGGCGTGCTGGTACTGGTGAGCTGGTGGTTGTTGGGAGGGGCGGCTTTGGACCCTGTTGCGGCGGCTGAACCCGCTCCAGGGGAGCACGCTGCCCAACACGGCCACGACGCACATGAGCCGCACATTGGCGAGGAGGGGGTCAACCGCGATCCCACCGAGCTGCGCAAAGACTTGGCCGTGTGGACTTTCGTGGTGTTCGTGCTGTTGATGGCCGGGCTTTGGGCCACCGCTTGGAAGCCGATCCTGGGAGCTTTGGAGCAACGCGAAAAACACATTGCCCAAAGCATCGCCGAAGCTGAACGACTCCAGCGCGAAGCCCAAAACCTCCTGGCCCAGCACGAACAAAAGCTGGCCGAAGCTGCCGCCCAGGTCCGTGCCATGTTGGAAGAAGCACGCCGCGATGCCCAACGCACCCGAGAGGAAATCCTGGCCCAAGCCCGACAAGAAGCCGACCAGGAACGCCAGCGTGCCTTGGCCGAAATCCAGCAGGCCAAACGCGTGGCTTTGCAGGAGCTGGCCCAACGGGCCGGAGAACTTGCCGTGAGCTTGGCTTCGCGGATCCTTCGGGCTCAAGTGGATCCTCAAGCCCACCGCCAACTCATCTCCCAAGCCCTGGAGGAACTGGCCGAAGTGGAGCCTAGCCGCAACTAGCCAAAAGGTGTGCCTATGACCACCGAAGAACACCTGCGCCAGTTGGCCCAACACGAAACCGTTCTGGATGTGGAAGGCGAACAGATCGGGCAGCGCTATGCGCAGGCGTTTCTTCGGGCGGCT